>CAYUJA010000001.1:0-2245 GCA_964444875.1 uncultured Acidimicrobiaceae bacterium
CACCGAAGAGATTCGGGCGATTAGCTCAGCGGCAGAGCACTGCCTCGACACGGCAGGGGTCACTGGTTCAAATCCAGTATCGCCCACCAGACGAAACCCCTTGGTAACGCGCAACACGGCGGCATCGTCGAGGGTGTCCGTTGTCCAAGATTCATCACTCACCTCGTGGTCACAGGTCCATGTCGTTTGCGGCGTCGGCGAGGCCGGCTGTTCTATCACCACTATTGGCGACAGTTGTGGATCCCTTGGGCATAGGGATGACCGAGCCTGCGCAGGAGGGGAACCCTCCGGACGCAGGGAACGATGGCGATCGATGTGATAGCGTGGGCCGCACTGTGAGCATACGTTGAGCGAGATCACCGAAGTGCGGGTCTACAGCTATAGGTGGGTGGTACTCGGGGTCTTCGCCGTCCTCAACGCAGTGGTGCAGATGAACTGGATCGTGTTCGCGTCGGTGACCGGTGACGCTTCCGACTTCTACCAGGTGTCGGTGCTCAGCATCGGATTCCTGTCGATGATCTACATGATCGTGTACATCGTTGTCTCGATCCCTGCGTCGTACGTCATCGACGCCTACGGGGCCAGGATCGGCATCGGTGTCGGGGCGACCCTCACCGGCGTCTTCGCAATCATGAGAGGTGCATTCGGGTCGGACTACACGCTCGTGCTCGTCGCAACCATCGGGCTTGCGGTCGGCCAACCGTTCGTCCTGAACGCGATCACCAAGGTCGGAGCGAACTGGTTCGCCATCACCGAGCGTGCGACCGCAGCCGCCATCCCAGCCCTCGCTCAGTTCATCGGGATCATCGTGGCACTGGCCATAGCTCCGTTCCTCGTGTCGGCCATCGGCATACAGGGGATGCTCTGGGCGTACGCCGCCGTGTCGGTTGTGGCGTGGGTCGCAACGATCGCCCTCGTGCGGGACCGTCCACCGACACCGCCAGAACACGGCGATACGGAGGAACGCTTTCAGGTGTTCGCCGGACTTCGATACATCTTCCATCAGCGAGACATGCTGATACTGATCGCTCTGTTCTTTGTCGGGTTGGGGATGTTCAACGCGATCAGTACCTGGATCGAACAGATCCTCGGCCCCCGGGGATTCGACTCCGAACAGGCAGGCATCGTCGGCGCCATCATGCTGGTCGGCGGCATCGTCGGTGCAGGTGTCATCTCCGTGCTCTCGGACAAGACCCGCCGCCGCAAACCGTTCCTCGTCCTTGCGGTCGTTGGCATGGTGCCCGGATTGATCGGACTGACGTTCGCCACCAGTGTGCCGGGACTCGCCGTGTCGAGTTTCGTGTTCGGGTTCTTTCTCATGAGCGCGTACCCGGTGGGAATCCAGTACGGGGCCGAGGTCAGCTACCCAGCGCCGGAGTCCACATCCCAGGGCATCATCGTCCTCGCAGGCCAGTTTGCGGGGATCCTCTTCATCTTCGCCATGGATGGGTTTCGCGACGGACCCGATGCCTCGATGAGCGCTTCGATGGTCGCCTTTATCGTGTTGACCGCTGCGACGGTCGTTCTCGTAGCGTTTCTTCGTGAGTCACCGATGATGGTCGCCGAACGCGATGCGGAGCACGCCGAACCGTAGACGTACGCCTGTGCGCGGTATCAGGAGGAAGCTCCCTTCGGGGCTGTGCGTTGAGCAGCCCCAAGCCCAGGTTGGTAGCGTGGTGACAGATCACGACAGAAGGGGGTTCGCAATGGCCCAGCGTCTCGTAGTGTTCGTCCATGGTTGGAGCACCACCGATACGTCAACGTACGGAGGCCTGCCAGAGCGCCTCGTCGCGGAGGCTGCCGGTGCTGGTGTGGACATCGAGGCGCACGACATCTTCCTATCGAAGTACGTGTCATTCCACGATGAGGTGAGAGTCGAGGACATCGCCAGGGGCCTCGAGGCCGCGGTGCGCAAGGAACTCGGAGACCTCATAGAGCAGCACGGCCGATTCGTTGCGATCACGCATTCGACCGGTGGCCCGGTGGTTCGCGAGTGGCACCGACGCCACTACGTCGATGCCCCGAGAAGCGGGCCGTGCCCGATGAGCCACCTCGTCATGCTCGCTCCGGCGAACTTCGGATCGGCCCTTGCGATTCTCGGCAAGAGCCGGCTCGGGCGCATCAAGGCATGGGCGAAGGACGTGGAGCCGGGAACCGGGGTGCTCGACTGGCTCCAGCTCGGAAGCGACGAGGCCTGGGATCTCAACGAGTGGTGGATCAAATCGGGCGCCGACCACATCGGCGG
>CAYUJA010000001.1:2345-6642 GCA_964444875.1 uncultured Acidimicrobiaceae bacterium
AGGCCTGGGATCTCAACGAGTGGTGGATCAAATCGGGCGCCGACCACATCGGCGGGCCCCGCGGGATCTTCCCATTCGTGCTCACCGGTCAGACGATCGATCGGAAGCTGTACGACCACGTCAACAGCTACACGGGGGAGTCTGGGTCCGATGGAGTGGTCCGCGTCGCTGCTGCCAACCTCAACGCGGTACACGTGCGCCTCGAACAGGTCCCCCCGGTAACCGTGTCGAATGTCGTCAGTGCCGAACGTCTCAGTCTCAAGGCACCGTCGGTGGCACCGCGCACGGCGATGCGGGTCATGGCCAACACATCTCATAGCGGTACGGCCATCGGGATCATGGGGAGCGTCGACCCGCGGCCCGACACAGACAAGGGAAGCGCTCTGGTCGAGGCGATCATCGACGCCATCGGTGTTGACACCATGCCTCAGTACCGTGCGCTCGCTGACGCCTGGGACGATGCGACAGACGATGTCCAGAAAGGCGAACGTCTCGAGATCGAGGATCGCCTTCTGCTGCCTGACTCCTTCTTCATACATGACCGCCAATCGATGATCATCTTGCGGGTCATCGACACCGCGGGCTACCGGGTTGGTGATCTCGATCTGATCCTCACCGGTGAGAGTGACAGTCCTGAGCGTCTTCCGAGGGGATTTCTGTCGGACCGCCAGTGGAACGACACGTCGAAGGCGCTCACGTTCCTCTTGAACCATGACGTCATGGTCGGTGCTCCACCGGTCGAAGACGAAGACCGTGAGTACAGGCCGGCGTTGAAGGGAATCAAGAGGCTTGGCATGAAGGTGCAGCCTCGGCCGACCGACGGGTTCGTGCACTATCTACCGTGCGGCCTCCAGGCTATTCCCTCGGCGTTGACTCGATTCGTCAAACCCAATCAAACGACGATCGTTGATATCGAACTACAGCGCATCGTTCGCAGTGGCGTGTTCGCACTCGTTCAGGGGAGGACGAAACCCAGTTTCAAATGGATTAAACCGGGCGGAATAGTCGAGTAGCTGTGTGCCGCCGCAACGCACGCCCAGAATCTCCCACATGGAGGATCTGTGTCGCGTAGGGTTTGGGGCGCTCTCCTGAGGGGTGTGCATGTGGTGCACGAAGGGGATGAGCATCCGGTCGAAGCGTGATGAGAGGGAGGAACCATGCCAGCCAAGAAGTCGACCACCAAGGCCACAGCCAGCAAGAGGTCTCTAGATACCGGTGTCAAGACGGACGAGGATCATCCGCACGGTTCCGCGTACCAACTGTGGAACTACGCGCCATCGTTCCCGTATCTACCAGGCGAGAACGGTACACCTGAGGACCCGAGCGAGGCTGCGGATCTCGAATCCCAATGCGGGGCTACCGACGACACGCAGAACGTCGAGAGCTACGACGGAACACTTGGCGTCACCACAGCGTATGTGAACGCCCACGAAAGACCGGTCGGTCAGATCCAGTGGAACGACAACCTCGCCTCGCTCTACACGGTCCCCGGCAACGTTTCGGGGGTACGGTGGTGCAGCGGGACACTGATCTCATGTGACATGTTCCTCACCGCAGGCCATTGTTTCGACAAGACCGGCGGTGATTGGCTGCGGCCTCGTGTCAACGGGACGGACGACATCATCGAACCTGCAGAGATCGCTACGAACATGCACGTGAACTTCAACTACCAGCGGGACCCGTTGGGGGCGATGCGCACCGCCGATTCGTACCCGGTGCTCGAACTCGATGAGTACCGCCTCGGCGGCCTCGACTACGCCGTGATCCGTCTCGGGGGGAACCCTGGCAGGAAGTACGGATGGACACCGGTCGCCACGGGTGATGCGAGCGTAGGGGACATGCTTGCGATCATCGGACATCCCAACGGCGTCCCCAAGGTTCTCGAAGCAGGGCCCCTCACTGATCTCCACGGCGACCAGATGGGATACAACGACATCGACACACTCGGAGGAAGCTCAGGGTCCGGTGTGCTCGGACCCGCAGGGACGGTTGTTGGTGTTCACACCAATGGCGGGTGTTCGGTTACGTCAACCGGCCACAACCATGGCGTGCGGATCTCGTCGATCCTTGGCGCATCCGCAACGGTGTCTGGTGTCGCGGCGGGTCCTGCGAAGTTCCCGCAGGATGGATGCCAGACGGTCAAGTTCAAGTTCAAGGACGACCTCAGGCCACGGAAGCTACCGGTACAGGACCTGCCGATCAAGCGGGTACCTTCCGATGTCAACCCGAAAGCGCTCATGGATAAGCGTGTCGATGATGTCAAGTTGGCCGCGTACGACTGGAATCCACGCGCTCCCCGGTACGGCGCGGGCCCGATGAGCCTGTGGAACAAGGTCGAGAATCCGGCCGGCCCGGCGGCCGTACAGCCCTTCGTCTTGTCGACACCGCATCACTCCCATGTGATGGCCTCCCAGGGCGAAGCTCAGGCAGACCCGCTCGTGATGATGGCTGAGCAGATAGCGATCCTTCACGAACACGTGATGGGTCTGAGCGTCGCCCTCGAACAGCTCGCAGAAGGCCAGGGCTAGCGCGTTGGCCTTCGCTCGAGTCGGTAGCAGACGCCGGTGATCCTCGTTCTTTCCTCGTGGAAGGATGAGCACTTCGTCGCTGTCGAGCGGGAACTCTCACGGCGGGGGAGTTCAGCCGTTCTCCTCGACCTTGCGCGGTTCCCCGTCGACCTACATCTTTCCATAGAGTACGGCAAACGCTTCACCGCGTCGTTCACAGGCGAGGGGGATGTCGTCGACCTCACGACGTGCCGGGTTGCATGGTGGCGACGGCCTGAGGAGTTCGTGTTCCCCGAAGAGCTCACCGACCCCGCAGGCCTTCGGTTCGCCTACCGGGAGTGTTATCACGCCGTGACCGGCCTGTGGTCCGCCCTCGACGCGACATGGGTCAACCCACCATCGGCGGACGACGAGGCTTCCCACAAGCCCTACCAGTTGTTCGTCGCACGCACCATCGGGTTGCCAACTCCCGAGACGCTGATCACAAGTGATCCGGATGCGGCGCGGGCATTTCTTTCCGAACGCCGGGATGGCCGCGCCATCTACAAAGCGTTCAGCGGGACCGAGGAGTCCTGGCGTGAGACCAGGACGGTCCTGGCAGACGAATGGAACATGCTCGAAAATGTCAGGTACGCACCGGTCATCTTCCAGGAGTACATCCCTGCGGTCCTCGACATCAGGGTGACCGTTGTCGGAGATGACGTGTTCGCGTCGCAGATAGACACCTCAGGGGGCTCCTATGAGTTCGACTACCGGGCCGAACTCGACACGGCACGGATCGTTGCATCCGACCTCCCAGACGAGGTCGAGCGCATGTGCCGTCAACTGGTGAGGCGCCTTGGCCTGGTGTACGGCGCCATCGACCTGCGCCTCACACCGGACGGAGAGTACGTTTTCCTGGAGATCAACCCGAGCGGGCAGTGGTTGTTCATGGAGGAACGAACCGGCCAGCCCATTACGCAGTCGTTCTGCGACTTCCTGGTCGCACACGACGCCTGATCACCGAGTTTCAGGCAGGGCACTCGCGTTCGACCACGGGATTGCTCAGCAGCGGCCAGGCGAGCAGTAGAAGCGGTATGCCGATGACGGCCCCGATGACAGAGGCCGTGAAGAGACCTCCGATGAGCGCTACAGGGATGCCGACGGCAAGGAACAGCCACCGGACTTCCCATCCGCAGTTCTTGATGTTCGTGGTCATGTCGCACCTCCTCGTGCATGGTCGTATGCCATGTGCAACTGCGGGCTACGCCTCGATAACGACCAATCGTCATGTGCGCGACGGTTCGTATCGCACCGGCTGCACACGCGCTCCGACACCGTGCCCCCGCACGGTCTGCTGTGTCTAGGATTGGACACAGGAGGACTGATGCGCACACGACTGCTGACCATCGCGGCGATCGACATCGGGCTGCTGATCGCCGGATTCGCGCTGAGAGAGGTGGACGTCTTCAAGGATGCCGCACTGTCACTCGCTGTGGCAGCGATCGGCATCGTGACACTGCTCGGGTTGCTCGCGGCCCGAGACCGCAACACGAAGGTGACGACCCGCTTCGCCCTCACCGTATCGGTTGCGGCCGTGTGGTTCGCGTCCGTCGGGATCCTGCTGTTCTTCGTGGGGGAGCAGGCACCGCTTGCAAGCGACGCATTCAACGGGATCTCCATCGTGATGGGCGTCGTCGTTGCGTTCTACTTCGGTGCTCAGGCATACGAGGCCGTCGGCACGGCCCGTGCAGCGGGAGCTACCGAGCAGGCAGAACCTCCATCTCGCGATACCACTGTGACGATGCGAG
>CAYUJA010000001.1:6742-30752 GCA_964444875.1 uncultured Acidimicrobiaceae bacterium
TGCAACCTCGGTACCACCCGGTGCCCCGGAATCAACGGTCGAGATCTACGACTGACGGTCCATGACGGGGCGCACCGAGGGAGCGCCCCGAGGCGCCCCCCTGCGTGTAGCGATCGAGGCCGCTGCTAGCGGATCAGCGGATGTTGTTCGACTTCATGACTTTCTTGAACGCTCGTGCGATCTGGCGATATCCCCTATTGTTCGGGTGGATGTCTGGCGATTCTGCCAGTTGCCATTCTCCATCCACGGATTGACACATCAGCGTGAACTCGCACGTGATCTCGACGTTCTTCGGTAGGTCGTGTCCGCGATCGTTGTAGATCTTGAACGCCTTGGCGACATCGGCCACAGGCACGCCCCAGGCGTCATAGGAGTCCTGGAGTACATCGTTGGCAGCGGTCACGAGAGCATTGGATGCCAGCGCAGCGTCCTCGTTGCCTGGTATCAGGTAATACGCAAGGCTCGAGTTGTAGTAGTTCATGGCGACGATGGACGCTTCCGGTGCCGCTGCACGCAAGGCGGGAAGGATCGTTCCCTGCAGGTTGACAGCGATCCCGGTCAGGGCTTCGCCGACGCATTCGTCCGTGAACACCTCACAGCGGAAGAGATCGTTGGCACCCATGGTCAACGTGATCAGGCCGATGGTTCCACCAGCTTCATGGACTTCAGAGATGTAGTCGATCGCGACATCGAGTTGGGCTGCGCCGGTTGCCGGCATCAGTCCGGCGAGTGGCGGTGCCGTTCCGTAACACAACGATCCACCCTCGGGATTGTCGTCACCGTCGATCATCTCGAAGGAATCGTCAGCCGGGCAGGCGAAGTTGACGAAATCCGTCAGGCGCATTTGCCTCGCAACTTTGTCGTACAGCACGTTGGTGTAACCGTTGTCGGTGAACGGCTCAGGTTGTTGGGTGCCGGCCGCTACGGAATCGCCGAGTGCGACATAGACATTCTGTGATGTTTCTGCTGCTGCCGCCCCGGCGATCGGAATCACCGCCATCAGCACGGCTACAGCTGCAATCAAACTCAATCTGCGCATGGGCACCCCTCTTTGGAAAGTCGCTCTTGGTGACTTGCGCCATCCTAGGCGTGAAGTTCACGGTGATGCGAACGCTGAACCGGGTGTGACGAAATCGCTGCCGACTCTCCTGTGCGCGGTAGCCTTCCCCGCACGCAACACCAGGAGGCACTGTTGGACTACACATTCGAAACCACGCTCGCAGGGACGATCGAGTCCGTCCGTGACACGGTAACTGCAGCACTCGCAGAAGAAGGCTTCGGCATCCTCACAGAGATCGATGTCGCCAAGACCTTCAAGGCGAAACTCGATGTGGACCGCGACCCGTACGTGATCCTGGGAGCATGCAACCCACACCTCGCACATGAGGCCCTCGGCGTGGACATCAACATCGGGGCTCTGCTCCCGTGCAACGTCATCCTGCGCCAGGACGGTGATCAGGTCGTCGTCGTGTTCATGGATCCCGCTGCCGTGCTCGGCATCGTCGGTACCCCAGGCATCGATGTAGCAGCAGGTAAGGTCAAAGCCAAGATGGAAAGGGTTGCCGCCTCTCTAGGGAGCTGACACAACTCGTTTGCAATCGGTGGCGTTGTCGCGACAATGGGTACATGGATGACCGGCGACGATGACCACGCTCGAATGGCTCGAGGCCGACGGCGCGTATGTTTGTGACGGGTACCGTATCACGCGCTCTTCCGATCACGAATGGATGCTCACGCTCGACGCGTCGCGCATCCGTAGCGTTGTCCGCCGGGGCCGGCACCGCTCTCAAAGGTTCGGGTCACTCAGATCCGCCCGCGCTGCGGCTCTCCATCTCGAAGTCGTCACGGTGCGACGTATGAAGCGCATCAGACACGTCACCCTTGCGTTCGTGCTTGCGTTCGTCTCGGTCGCTTCATATCTGACCATGGCTGCGAGCACCCCCGCTCGGCAACTCGAGTGGTTCGTCGTATCGGGCATCGCGCTCGTGTTCGCCTTCAATGAAGGACTCGGCGCCCTCGTGCTCACGGTTTCCGATGGGTGGGATCACAAGTACGAGGTACCGCGGGTCACGCTCGTCGACAGGATTGTCGCGGGCCTCGTGACCAGGACCCTGCTTCCGCGCGCTGATGCTGCAGTGCGGCCACCGCCACCACCTGTACGAGTGATACCACTCGGCTGAAGTCTGCCATCGTATCGTTCACGAAGGTACGGTTCTCGTCGGGTACCGGCGGTAGGTGCCGCAACGACAGGATCGGGGAAGGATCGAACATGACGGATACAGCGATGGACGAGGTGATTCGTCTCCACGAGTTCTTCGAGGCCTGGTACGCGGGTGAACCGGGACGATCGATCGCGGAGTTCACAGACGCTTTGGACGATCAGTTCTCGATCGTGTCGCCAAACGGTACCGTCATGACCAGGGGTGAGATCGCCGATGCGGTCGCCGGAGGATTTCAGACGCATCGCATCGAGATCACCGTTGAGAACTTCGATATCACCGAAATCGGTTCCACGGTGGTGTGTCGCTACGACGAGGTGCAGACATCGAACGGCTCACAGACCCGCCGAGTGTCGACCGCAGTGTTCGAACGAGATACCGAAACACCAGGGGGCTTGCGGTGGATCACGGTCCACGAGACCTGGGTTGCGGCTTAGGCTGGGACGTTCACACCGTCGAGCAGGTACTCGATGACATGGGCAGCGGTGTACGTGGTCTGGCCTTCCGGGACGAATCGTGCAACGCCCACCGCGTCATCGCCGGAGGTCACCAGCAGCGGCTCGACCTCACCGTTGCGTTGGATCTGAGGCATGCCGACGTTCGCTACCAGTGAATTGCACAGACATTTCCTGCCAACCGTGTCCGCGATGTCTCCGCCCTTCTTGAGATAGTCATCGATCGGTTCTGAAGGGCATCGCCACCCGATCGTGTGGTCCTCGCGTTCGTACGCGTGGCGGAGGTATCCAAGATCGCAGATGCGGGTTCGCTTCTCGTACACACGGGGATTCGTGAGCGTGTCTTCGAGTTCCACGACCTTGAACGGGAATCCGGTCGGCGAGGCGATGGCGTCCGTGAACACCTTCGTTGTGCCCGCCTGGGAGGCGGCGATCACGTCATCTTTGATCTCCCGGCTGAATCCGGATTCTTCGCAATACGCAAACGCTGTACCGACCTGGACACCGACGACCCCCTGGGCGAGCGCCTCGTTGATCATGTCCGGTTCGGCGTAACCACCGGCCATCCAGAACGGCTTACCAAGCGCGGCGATCGCGTCGAGGTTGGGGACATCGCGCTCACCGTAGATCGGTTCTCCCGCTTCGTTGAAGTTCCCCCGCGCACGCGGCGGAGCGTTGTGGCCCCCCGCAACGGGAAGTTCGACGACGAACCCGTTGACCTCGCCGCTCGCTTTCGTTGCGAGCATCTTGGCGAGTACATGGGAAGAGACGATGGCGAGGAAAGCGGGCCTGGGCAGTTTTCCCACCAGATCCTTGGCGAACTGCTTCGGCGAGAACCTGACGTACGGGTCACCGTCGCTGGTTGCATCCTTGACATCGATCTTCATCTCAACGTCGAGGCCCTCGGCGAGGTCGTCGAGGATCCCGGGAATCGCCCGCGGGATGCCTGCGCCCATCAGAACGTAGTCCACCCCGGCGAGCATCGCGCCGTACAACGAAGGGATCGTCGGTACCTGGATCTTCTCGAGCAGGTTGATCCCGACCGGGTTGGCGTGTCCCTCCTTGGCGAGGTACACCTCAACGAAGTTCGAGGCAACCAGGAGTTCCTCCGACTTCTTCGACGTACGGTTGCTGATCATGGGTTTGGTCTTGAAGCGTTGACCTATCTTCTTGCCGCCATCGATGAAATAGCGGTCGATGATCCGCTGAGCAACACCGGGGATGGGAAACGCAGCGAGCGCGCGACGCATGTGCCCACCGGGATCACCCATCTGAAGGCGCCGGGCGACGATCGCATCGATCGCGGTGCCGGAGATCACCCCGAGTTGGCCGGTCACGGACACGGCGTTGGCGAGTCTCCAGTCCGACACTGCAGCGCCCATACCACCCTGGATGATGAGCGGAAGGTGTGGTTTCATATGTGTACCGCGATTCGTGGACTGGAACGATCGATGTAGCGCCGCTCGTGCGACGTCACATCTTCGACCCCGCAACGATAGGCGGTGTTTCGTTGTTCGTCAGGAATCATCCGGATATGACGATCGGACGGTCGGGGTCGATTGCGCCTACTGAGGGTCGTTGCGTCGCCCGGAGTCATGTCTGTGACGACACCGTTCACAGCGGTTCGTATATCTCGGGATGTGTACAGGTCGATGAGTTCCACGCCACGAGTGTACGCATGCACGCGCACTGCTATCCGGTCCGACACCGGTACAATCTGGCGACGATGAGCAATACCACTACGAAGATCGTTGAAATTTCCGATACTGCACGAGAGAAGATCCTCGCGTTGCGCGACGGCGAAGGACTTGAAGATCTCCACCTCGGACTCCGGATCACTGGCGTTGGGCCCCAGGGGTTCGTGTACGAGACGGCGTTCCTGCGTGCTGAAGACGTGGGGAGTACGGATCTCGTGGAAGACCACGATGGGCTCCCGGTCGCCATCGCCCTCGATTCCGTCGAGACGCTCCGGGGAGCAGTGCTCGACCTCTCAGGCGATGGGACGGGCCCTGGCCTCGTCATGCGCAACCCGAATGTTCCCAGCCCGACACTCGACAGTGCCGACCTCGGAGATCTCGATCTCACCGGTACGACTGAGGAGAAGGTTCGCATGCTGCTGCGCGAGCGAATCAATCCCGCGATCGCCTCTCATGGCGGCATCGCGACGCTGATCGGGGTCGAAGGCCCCATCGCGCAACTCGAACTCGGTGGAGGATGCCAGGGATGTGGCCTTGCTGCGGTGACGCTTCGCCAGGGCATCGAGCGAGCGATTCTCGACGCGATTCCGGAGATCGAAGAGGTCGTCGACGTCACAGACCACGCGATGGGTACGAACCCGTTCTACGCCTGAGTCGACTGCGCTACAACATCGGCAACGCCCGCGTCGATGCGATTGAGCACGTCGAGTACCTCCTCGAGCGCATCCGCATAGGCGGCGCGTTCCTGAGGCGTTCCAGACAACAGGCCTAGGCTTTCGGCAGCCTTGATGCCAGACGCGAACAACGTCGTCGATACCGCCTCGGATGTCTTGATCGCCCCCACAGCCAGCAACTGGTTGCCCATCCGCAAGCTCAGCCCCTTGAGTTCGTCAGACGTCACGGACGCTCCATCCAATACGACGAGTGTCTCGGCCACGACGTAGTAGGCCTCGAGGAACGGTCGAAGTACGATCGGGCTCTTGGCCGGCCACATCGCCGCGATGTCGATGTTCATGATGCCGGTCGATGCGTCGGGCACTCCGTACCTGCCGAGTTCGGATCTGACCTGTTGCTCGAACTCATGGGACGCCGCGAAGAAGAACTCGAATTTGAGGAAGTTCCTGAGCCGGTGCGCGCGTTCGACGATCGCATCCTCGGTGAGCGGCAGGCCCTCGACCATCGACATGCCGATCGCCAGTTCGACGATGCCTGTGGTGACGAAGAAGTGGATGATCGTGTTGCGATAGTACGCCGCAGCAAGTCGTTCGTCGGGGCCGATGGAGTAGACATGCTCGGTCAGCCCATCGGTCCGGTGTGCGACGCCACTCGAGACCAGCGCCTCGAGGGACTGCTCCACCTCCTCACTCGAGGAGAACGGAAGGTCGAAGGTCGTCGGGAGGCCGCGCTCGACGACGAAGTCTGCGAACGGTTCGAGCACCTTCATCGTGTCGGTGATCGTGAGGCCACGGTTCTCCTGCGACAACAAGGCGAGCGTCACCAGGCTGATCGACGTGATCGGTGTGATGTCGTTGATGGCGTTGCTGATCTCGAACGCAAGCTTGGGGAGCACGTTCCTTCCCTCGGGCGAGTGCAGATCGACGTCTGTCGAGACGTGGTCGCTCATCATGATCGGCTCTCCGAAACGCAGATGGATGCTGCCGTTTTCGCGCTGGAGTCCCATGATGAACTTGATCGCCCAACCGAGAGACTCGCTGTCCTTCGAGCGGCCCCTCTGCTCGGCAGCGTACGACGAGATGTCCGTGATCTGGTCGTAGTTGATCGAGACCGGCACCAGAGCCACATCCTGAGCTATGCCTCGTTGGTACGAATCCGCAACGTACGCAAGCATCCCGAGCTGCGGTGGTCGCAGCTTGCCGCTTCTCGACCGACCGCCCTCTATGAACCATTCGAGGGTGAACCGCTTCTCGATCAGGTAGTCCAGGTACTGGCGCAGGACGAACTTGTACGGCTCGTTGTCCTTGAAGGACCTCCGGATGAAGAAGATCCCGGAGCGCCTCAGGAGCGGGCCGACGAGGAAGAAGTTCATGTTGGTGCCACCTGCTGTGTGGTTGAGCGGCAACATGTTCTCGTACAGCACGTGCTCGAACACGAGATGGTCGAAATTCGACTTGTGCGACGGAAGGAAGACGATCGGATGGTCACCCGCGTCGGTGTACACCCTCAGCAGGTCCGGGGTCGAGTACTCGACGCTCTGGTGGGCGGTCGTGATCAGCTTCGTCACGATGCCGTTGACGACATCGATCACGTACGGCGAGTGCTGGGCTGCGATCTCTTTCAGGTAGCGTTTCGTCCGCAACTCCATGCGTTTGACCGGTCGCCCGCTCTCCCTGGCGAGCTTGGCGACCCCGGACTGGAACGGCCTGCTCCAGAACAGATCCTCGCTCAAGAACGCCGGGACCTTGTATCGCTGGCCCCGGATCTTGCGTTCGGCGCGTTCGAGCGACAACCACGCCTGGATGGCCACGAACTCACCGAGCGACGTTCCGTCTGCAGGCCCCCTGCCTGTGGGTTCGCTCCACCGCCTCTCCAGGATGCTGCGGCGGGCAGGTTCGCCCACGACGATCCTGCACCGGTCGGGCTGCCGTTCGAGGATGTAGCGTTGCTGGAGCGAGTTGGGGTCTCGTGGGTCGCCCGGCTTGAGGACATCGACGAGCCGGACCCTGCGGACGCCGTCACGTTCAGGCGCGAGCCATGCGACCCTGATCGGGATGCAGAGCGGATCGTCTTCCCTGGCGAGTCTCTCACTCAGCCGCGGGTCAACGGCGGCAAAGGGTCTGCGCCGTCGACTCGGGGGAACTCTGAACCGGTCGACCGGATCTCGACATGTCTCGCAGATCTCGTCGAGCCAGTCGTTGATCAGTTTCTCTTCGATGCGACTCGACGCGTCGATCAGCGCGACGAAAGGCCCATGTTCCTTGGGCCATCGTGCCCCTCGGTGCGCTCCGGGTACCGACAAGGCCGGTTACGCCTCGTCGTCACTCGACTTGACGACTCCGGAAATCGTGTCGGTTGCCTTCGAGAAAGCTACAGATGCTGTTCCGACAACCTTCTCGGTTGCGCCAGACGCGACGCTCGTCGCGGAGCGTGCAGCGCCCGTCGCCATGTCTGCAGCGGATCCAGCCACGCTCGCGGACATTTCTCCGGCCCCTCCTAGGTATTCAGAGACCGTCTCGACGAGGTCTTCCGGTAAGAGGTCTTTCATGAAATCCGTGACGATCGTCACGACTTCGATGACCTTGTCCTTGGACAGGCCCGTCTTCTCCTGGACCTGTGAGATCAGATCGTCCATGGTACTCCTCGCATTGCTGACGATTCCATCATACCGACCACGTTCACACTCAGCCCCAGCCAATTTCCGTGAGGCGTGCGTCGGTGATCCCGAGATGATGGCCGATCTCGTGGAGCACGGTCGTACGGATCTCGTCATGCAACGCCGCGTCCTCAAGATCGAGTTGCATATGCGGCTCGTAGAAGATGATGACGCGGTCCGGGGTGACGCCGAAGTAGTCCACGCCCCTTTCCGATAGCGGGATCCCCTCGTAGATGCCCAGGAGTCCGTGTCCCGATGTCTCGTGCTGGTGGCCGGGCCGCACCGCCACTTCGATCGTGACGTTGTCGAACAGAGACGTGATGCTGGCAGGCAGCGACTCGACCACCTCATCTACAACTTGCTCGAACTCCCGGATGTCCATCACACACGTCATGGTATCGCTGCGACGGCGCCGCCAGACGAGGCGGTTCACGCCCTCGTACATCGTATACTCGCGGCACATCCCGGGCGATTAGCTCAGCGGGAGAGCGCTGCCTTCACACGGCAGAAGTCACTGGTTCGATCCCAGTATCGCCCACCACCCGAAGTCCTCGTACCCGGCCATTCTGTGGGCTGGCGGCGCCATATGGGACGCCGCGAACCCTGGGTTCAGGGCGTCACTGTTCTGTGGGCTGGCGGCGCCATATGGGACGCCGCGAACCCTGGGTTCACGGCGTGTGTCTAGCCTAGGGGTAGACGCCTGATGAAGTGGGGGACCGACACCATGGGCTGGACGGCAGACGACATACCCGACCTGACGGGAAAGAACGCGGTCGTCACGGGCGGCAATGGCGGGCTCGGTCTTGCGACCGTTACAGCCCTTGCACGCCACGGTGCGTACGTCATCATGGCTGCACGGAATCAGGTCAAGGCCCATGGAGCCAGGGCGGCGATCTTGAACGCCAACCCCGATGCGGAGGTCGACATCGTTGACCTCGATCTTGGCTCGCTCCAAGCCATCGAAGCGGCAGCGGCCCAGATGCTGGAGAAGTCCCCGGCGATCGACATCCTGGTCAACAACGCAGGACTCATGGCGCTCCCCGAAGGCAGGACCGCAGACGGTTTCGAGACGCAGTTCGGTGTCAACCACCTCGGCCACTGGGCATTGACCGCACGGCTGTTACCGGGGATCGTCGCTGCACCGGGAGCCAGGGTGGTGACCGTGACAAGCACCGCGCACCACATGGGGAGGTCTGTCGACCCCCGCAACCCGCATCTCGAGGGCAGCTACGGGCCGTGGAAGGCGTACGGGCAATCGAAGCTCGCCAACTTCCACTTCGCTATCGGGCTTCAACGTGAGTTCCAGGGGCATCGGATCGATGCGGCGAGCCTTCTCGCGCATCCCGGCCTATCGCACACGAACCTTCAGGTCCACACCGTCGAAGAAGGTGGAGGTGGGCGATCGGCTCCGTTCTGGGAGTGGTTGGCCGCCACAACGGGCATGGAACCCGACCAGGGTGCCCTGCCTCAACTCCGGGCCGCTACGGACCCCGCCGCACGGGGAGGGGAGTTCTACGCTCCGATGTTCGGCACCAACGGAGCGCCGGTGACACGGCCGATCCTGCGTCGCATCGGCCTCGATTCCGCGATCGAGAAACTGTGGGCAGTGTCGGAGACAGAGACCGGGATCCGTCTCGACTTCGGTGCAGCTGTCACGGGCCGCAACGGTGGAGACTGAGACCTCACCGCGGCGATTCCTTGCGGCCATACTGCCGCTGGACAGGCGTACGATCGGCCTCGACATACTCGCCGGAGTGACACTCGCGGCCATTGCCATACCCGAGGTGATGGGTTACACATCGATCGCGCGGATGCCGGTCGTCACCGGGTTGTACACGATCCTCATCCCGCTCTTCGTGTTCGCCGTCCTCGGGTCGACGGGTGCGGTGGTGCGTGCGTTCAGGAACCAGCGCGACCTTCCCGACGGTTCGGCCACACCATGAGCGACCTTCGTCAGCCTGGTTCGGGCACCGGGTACCGCTCAGCGAGCCGACCCCGGTACCGCAGCATCGCCCAGAAACCAACGGCACACAGCCCTATCGCCGCGGCCGTGATGACGATCGCTAGAGAGGTGAACGGGACGAGGATGATGGTCGTGACCAGTTCGAGGGCGATCAATGACAACAACAGCCCGATGATCATGTCCCTGGTGGCGTACGAAGCCGCCACCGCACCGAGGGGTGCTCCGATGACCACCACGGGGATCGCCACCAGCCAGTAGTCGAATGCGATGCCCACATCGCCGACGGCGAACGCCTGGAGCGCAAAGCCGACGACCGAGTTGACCGCCATGATGATGACCGTTGTCGGGGTGCTCACCTTCTCGTTGATACCGATGGCCAACGTCAGGACGATGAACGTGGCGATGTCGATACCCGATCCTGTGTTCGCTGCGAACGTGCCCCCTGCGACGCCGATCGCTACGTACATCGCCATGGATCCCCGGCCGAACGACGGCATGGACGTGCGGGGTTCCCACTTCAAGCCCCAGCGAGAGATCGCCAGCGCGACGCCGAAGACGGCAGCTACGAACGTGAATAGGATCTTGGAATACGGTGCTCCCAGGCTGAGCCAGAACGTACCGATCACCTGACCTGCGACGCCACCGAGCGATACCCACAGGATGACCCTCGGCAGGATGGGAACACCGCGCACGATGATGACCAGCGCAGCCATCGACATCCCGACAGACTGGATCATCAGCCCGAACGTCCTGGCGTCCTGCGGGGGGATGGACAGCACCTTCGTGAAGACGGGGAAGGCGATCGCAGCGCCTCCCTCGGCCGTTGCTCCTGCAACGAACGATCCGATCGTCATCGTGACAGATATCGGCCAGAAATCTGCGAAGAGGCCCCATGAGTCCGAAGCGAACATATACGTCGCCCACACGCCATATACGATCGCAAGAGCAACCGGATACGCCCACCGTCGGACGGCCCGCAGGGACGTCCCCGCATCGGACGTCGACGATACGAGATCGTCGACTCGCGGCGTCATCTGGTTCAGTGCCATTCTTCCACCCTTGTTCCACCCCGGCCCCGTGTCGGCCAGACATCGTCCCTCAACGAGTATGGACCATGACGGCGGGGCCGTACATGGGGTATCAGCGTCACACAGGTGAGGTATCGGCCCCGAAGCATCGTCGGATGCCAGCCGGGTCAGATGGACCCGGTCGGCATCCGACGTATCTCACGACGTGCGTGACGGTGTATTTCAGCTAGGGCCGCACGACGGTGATGGTTGTGCCGTCGCTGTCGCCGTCAGGGTCGGTGTTGGCTCCTGGATCGTATGCGAGCGATCCATGGGTGATGTTGTTGACGGTGAAGGTCGTTGTCCTCTTTCTGAGGCCTCCGAGTTCGATCGAGCACGTCCCGTCGGCAACGGTCGTGCACGTTGCGGTCGTTCCGCCCTTCCAGACGCCCTCTATGTACGCGTCGGCAACGACGGTGCCTCCGTCATCGACCACAGAGACCGTCACGATGGCCATCCAGGGCCTGCCCATCGACACGCTAACTGCGTCGAGGTCAGACACGTGCATCGTCGAGGCACCGCCTGGTGCGGTTACGGTGACAGGTGCCGAGGTGGTACCGGTTGCGCCCTGGTCGTCTGTGACCGTGAGGCTGACCGTGTAGGTACCGCCAGCCGTATAGCTGTTGGCAGGGTTCTGGACGGTGCTGGTCGTGCCATCACCGAAATCCCAATCCCACGCAACGACGCTCCCGTCACTATCGCTCGACGTGTCGCTGAACGTGCAGTCGAGATCGGTACACGACGACGTGAACGCCGCCGTCGGAGCAACGTTCCCGCCTCCGGACCCACCGCCGTCGACCACGAGTCCGTACGGTTGGGGGCCGAACGGGACGTTGAATCCGGTGACGGTGACCGTCCAGGTGCCCTGCGCAGCGGAGGAAACGTAAACGTTCTCCACGTTGTTCACACGATCTGGTGACCCACCCGGTGTTGACCATCCGTTCGCGAACACGTTCCCGGAGTACACCGTTCCATCGGGTGCCTCGACCGTGAGATCGAGGTCGTTGACCAGATTGACCGCCGCTGCCTCCGTGGAGGGGTAGTCGCTCCACACGAGGGACACCTTGAATGTGGTCCCACCGCTGGCGGTGAAGGTATAGGCATTGTTCGAAGCCGTCGTGAGGCCTGTGACCTCATCGACGAACTCGGCCGAGCCGTCAACGGCGTTCGCGAGGTCGATACGGCCCCAGCCTTCCTGGTTGTTCGGGATCGGGAAGTCGTTGTCATCCACACCGTCGTTGTTCTCGTCGAGCAGATCGACTGCGGAGTTGATCAGCGTCGCTTTCGTCAGAGCCGCGCTGGCGTCGAGACCGTGGGCCTTCGTGTAGTAGTCCCGTACCACCGCTGCTGCGCCGGCCGCGAGCGGGTTGCTCATCGACGTCCCACCCATGTACTTGTACTGCTCGCTGACGGGGAATCCCCAACCGTCGTACTGGAAAGCGCCGTTCTGCGGGTTCGCCGCCCCGTCATACCCTTCCTGGTACAGATCGGAGTAGCCAGACACCACCCATGTGCCTGGTGCGACGACGTCGGGTTTGATCCTGCCGTCGTCTGTCGGGCCACGACTCGAGAACGCAGCCATCTGCTCTGCGTTCCCTGCGCTCGGATCGTTGGCGATGGGGCCTGCGGGATAGTCCGCCGGCCATGCTGCGCCATAGGTGAAAATGTCGTTCTGCCCGGTGCAGCCGTTCCCGATGCCGGAGTCACACGCCCAGTCGCCCTGGCGGTCGTTCTCGCTCGCACCGACGGTGAGCGTGTTCTTCGCCGTTGCCGGTGAACCCATGGAATCGTCGTCGACGAAACCGTTCGCATCAGCGTCTACCCCGGAGTTTCCGGCAGACGTCGTCATCAGGAAGTCCTGATTGAGCCACATGAAATCGTCGACCTGGGCTGCGTCGAGCGTGTAGGCGCCGGCTGCCTCGCTTCCCCACGAATCCGAGTGGATACGGGCACCGGCATCGTATGCCTGCTGGAGCAGGTCACCGAGGTCATCGGGGAGGCCGAGCAGGTAGTAGCCGTCGGGAGTGCCGCTGCAGGCACCCCTGAAGTCGGCGTAGTCCTCGGTCGACTGGAACACGAGGCTCGCACCTGGCGCCGTGCCCCTGCCGATACCGGAAGCATCTCCATCTCCGAGGACGGACAAGGATGTGTGTGTCCCATGGCCGGAGTCGACATCGACAGCGCCGTCGGGAAACACGCGGTAGCAGCCGCGGACCGTCACGCCTGGCCAATCGTAGATGGCAACGATGCGCGAGGCAGGGATGTCTGGATGGGCTGTTGCGGCCGTTCCGCCCCCGAGCCCGGTGTCTGCGACGGCGACGATCTGTGTCGAGCCGTCATAACCAGAGTTGTTGGCGACGTTCGCCCCGAGGATGATGCCTGCACCGTACTCGTTGTGCTTTTCCCTGAACATCAGGTTCTCGACCCATGCAACGGCGGTGAGTTCGGTCACGGCGTCGAGCTGTGCTCTGTCGGCTGTAACCGTGAGCACGTCCCCCGACCCGCTTACGACCGTGCCTCCTGCCGCCTCGATGTCGGCTCGAACGACGGCGGTGTTCACGCCTCGTTCGAGACGTACGCTGTAGAGACCGGATTCCTGTAGATCCGGACTCAGCTTGTAGTCGGGTTGGAACACGGCAACGGACGTGACACCGTCGACATCCACCATGCGTGCGGCCTGTGCGGGAGTCAGGATCGCCTTGTAGGCGAAATCGGGGATGTACGCCACCAGTTCGGCGCCGGCGGCGCGCAGTGCGTCTGTCGAGCGTTGGGCGATCGGGCCGGAGAACGCGATGAGGTAACTCGCTCGGCCATTGCGGTCCACGCGCACCTCGGCCTGGCGGTCGGTGTCTCGTTGCACATCACCCGTGCGGAGCCGGATCTGGGGATCGGTCGCAGCGTTGGTTGTCTGTGCAAGCGCCGGGATCGTCAATGTGCTGAAAACCAGTACAAGTACGAGCGCGAGCCGAACGAATCTCCGTGTCCCCATGAATCCTCCCTTGTGTGTGCAGCCTCGCTGCATCCTTCGTGTGAAACCATAGTTGATGAGGGAGGGGATGGGAACATGCGCCGCTGACCTGTCATCTCGCGAGTGAGGATCGCCGGGATGTGAACATGGATGGGTGACGATACGTCGTGTACCGTTAGCATCCCGTGTCACACCGCACGGCCATCGATTCCCGGACAGCATCATGACATGGACACCCGACAGCTGGCGCTCGAAACCGGCTCTCCAGCAGCCGACCTATCCAGACGAGAACGCCCTGGCGTCCGTCGAGAAGGAGATCGCCGACTCACCGCCACTCGTGTTCGCTGGTGAGGCGAGGCGCTTGCGTACACAACTTGGTCAGGTTGCACGGGGCGAAGCGTTCCTCCTTCAGGGAGGCGACTGTGCCGAATCCTTCGCTGAGTTCCACGTCGACACGATCCGCGACACGTTCAAGGTCATGCTCCAGATGTCGGTTGTGCTCACCTACGGTGCAGCGCTTCCTGTCGTCAAGGTCGGTCGTATGGCTGGCCAGTTCGCCAAACCACGTTCCACTGATTTCGAAACCAAGGGCGACGTCTCGCTCCCCAGCTATCGAGGGGACATCGTCAACGGCATCGCCTTCGATCGGGAGACGCGCGTTCCCGACCCCCAGCGGTTGATCAAGGCCTACCATCAGTCTGCGCTGACACTGAACCTGCTGCGTGCTTTCGCCCAGGGCGGTATGGCGAACCTCGAACAGGTCCACAAGTGGAACCTCGAGTTCATCCAGGACACGGACCAGCACTCCCGGTACGAGCGTCTGGCATCTCAAATCGATGAGACGGTCGCGTTCATGCGGGCCATAGGCCTGACACCCGAAACGACACGGCAGTTGCGTGAAACAGACTTCTACACCAGCCATGAAGCGCTGCTGCCAGGGTTCGAGCAAGCCCTGATCCGAAACGACAGCCTCACCGGGGATTGGTACGCGTGCTCGGCACACATGCTGTGGATCGGAGATCGAACCAGGCAAGTAGACGGCGCACACGTCGAGTTGTTGCGTGGCGTCGGGAATCCGATCGGCCTCAAGTGCGGACCGTCGATGACACGAGACGACTTGCTCGGACTGATCTCCGTTTTGAACCCGGAGAACGATCCAGGGCGTCTCACACTCATCACCAGGCACGGTGCCGACCATGTCGAGGAGTATCTGCCAGGCCTGATCGAGACCGTTGAGAGCGAGGGAGCGAGCGTCGTATGGTCGTGTGACCCGATGCACGGGAACACGATCGTTTCGTCCTCCGGGTACAAGACGCGCCCCTATGACCGCGTCGCTTCTG
Organism: uncultured Acidimicrobiaceae bacterium; assembly: GCA_964444875.1. GTDB lineage: Bacteria > Actinomycetota > Acidimicrobiia > Spongiisociales > UBA5794 > JAMBLL01. The sequence goes on from CAYUJA010000001.1 coordinate 21,783, forward strand.
AACTCCAGCAGTTCTTCGAGATTCACCGTTCCTATGGCACACACCCCGGTGGTGTCCACTTCGAGATGACGGGCAAGAACGTGACCGAGTGCACCGGCGGGGCGATGAAGGTGGCAGAGGAGAACCTAGCCGACAGGTACCACACGCACTGCGACCCGAGGCTCAACGCAGGCCAGGCGTTGGAACTCGCCTTCGACATCGCAGACCAGTTGAAGATCGCACGGGCCTGACGGCCGGACATGATCGGCCACCGTCTGCACATCGGCGTTGAACTCGGAGGTACGAAGGTCGTCGTTGCCGGGAGTTATGGTGGCCCAGACCTCGTCGATCGTCGCAGGATCGTCACGAGGGATGCTGTGACGACGTTCGACGACATCCGACAGGCGATATCCGACATCGCAGGGACCCGTGAGCCAGAGGGAATCGGTGTCGCGTCCTTCGGGCCTATCGATCTGCGGACCGGTGGATCGTCCTACGGCAGGCTGCTGCCTACGCCGAAACCCGGCTGGTCCGGGGTGGACGTTCTCGCAGGGATCTCCGCCGCGTCCAGGGTGCCGGTAGCTCTCGATACCGACGTGAACGCGGCCGTGCTCGCGGAGCACACCTGGGGTTCGGGGACGGCGGACCATGTTGCCTACATCACCGTGGGGACGGGTATCGGTGGCGGCATCTGGTCCGGAGGCCGGGTTCTCCATGGGATGAATCACCCCGAGATCGGACACCTGCGCGTGCCACGACATCCCGATGACCCGTTCGACGGTTCGTGCCCGTTCCACGGCGACTGTCTCGAAGGTATGGCCTCGGGTACGGCCCTCGAACAACGATGGGGCGTCGCCGCTGAAGATCTGGGTGAGACTGCGGGACCTGCGCTGGAACTCGAGGCCTGGTATCTCGCACACGGGATCGCGGTTCTCTGTGCTGTGATCCCCGTCGAGCAGGTCATCATCGGTGGGGGAGTTGCCAAAATGACCGGCCTCCACGCAGCCGTAGCCGACGGATTGGTGTCAGCCTCGGGGAAGTATCCGGCCGTGCCGTTCGCCGACGGAGGCCCTGAGATATCGTCGCCCGGACTCGGCGACGACGCTGGTGTTGTCGGTGCTATCGAGTTGGCGCGGGGCCTCTGAGCATCAGAACAAGACGGGCAGTGTTGTGAGGATGACTATCCCTGAAACGAGGACGACCCCTCCAAACCCGAGCATGAGATACCGGTTCCGAGCCGTTGCCATCTTCGAACTCACACCGCCGAAGAACAGCACCGAAGCGAACAGGACCATCGTCAACACATAGTTGTCCCCGTTCTGGTTGGCGTCACGGGCTGCCTGTGCCTTTTCATCGGCGAAGTTGGCGAGGTCCGTCGCTTCGATGCTCTTGGCCACGACGTACTCCTCCATAATAAAGGGTGTCTTGGGCGCGTCCGGGTTGTTCGCTGGATCGGTGGCGATCCACGCGTCCACAGCGGGGATGAATTCGTCACGGAAGCGGTTGGCGATGAAACCCGAAACTGTGCCGGGGACGGGTTGCAGGTCACCCACGCTGAGCGGCGGCAAAAGTCCATCCCTCGACTCCTCAACGAGTGCTGTCACCCAGTCGAGGTACATAGCGACGTCGATCTGGGTCAGTTGGCCGGCGAGAGTGTCCGCCCGTGTTGACTCGGTGCGTGCTGCACCGGCTTCCGAGAAGTTGATCGCCTGGGTGCCGCCCCACTTCCCTGCCTGGAATGCGGACCAGGCGGTCAGGATCGTGGCGATGGCGATGGCGATGGTCGCAATGAGTTCGACCCTGTCTGACGTGTCGAACATCCCCTTAGGGTTGTCGCGCTCGATTTCGTCTACAGGGGCATCGTTGTCAGTCATGGCGTGCAGGCTACCCCGATGTCAACGCCATCAAGTCGCCGTGTTAGACGGGCGACCGGGTGACGAGATGGCGCTCGAGGGTCCGCCACACGGATGAATGGCCGAGTTCGTACTTCATCGAGCGCAACGTCGCGAGGAACGTAGGTATCGCAGCGGCGACCGACATAGGGTTCGGCCGAGCGAGGTCGAGGACATGCTCGTCTGGGCGCAATACGAGGATCTCCGTTGATGGCCATGTAGCACGGATCTTGGCGATCTCGGAAGCCAGGGCGGTACGGCCCGCCTTGTCGAAGACGTCTTCGTAGAAACGGCCAGACGTGCGCGGCGTATTGGCAGCGAGGGGCGCGATGATGAGAACGAGGTCGAGTGGTTCGGGAAGCGCAAGGACGAGATCGGCCGATGTCCCTGATGCGAGGCCGCCATCGGCGTACCAGCGGCCATCGATCTTGACGGGTTCGTATACGAAGGGCACAGCGCTCGATGCGGCCACCGCTTGGGCAAGCGGGACCTCGGGGGCCGCCTCGGTCCCGAACGGCATCCGCGTTCGGCTATCGAGGTCGTAGGCGACGATCGCCGTTGGTTTGTCCGGCCACGATTGGGCCATGTCGCCCGCTGCGTTCGTCACCCACGCGGCGATGCCGTCCGTTCGGTACACACCGGGGGAACCCAGCGCCGCGTAGAGGCTCGGGTGGCGCAGTGCGGGCAGAAGCCCCTTCTTGAGCCATCTGATGCCACCCCTGGGAGCACCGCGACGATACACGTAGCCGCTCATCCACTCATGGATCTCTTCTTTGGTCTCACCCGTTCCGATGAAGGTGTCTGGGTGGACGGCGTCGGCACGGATCATCGCCGAAACGAACGCTCCACCCGAGGTTCCGACCACGACATCGGCACTGTTGGGATCCCATCCCGTGGCCATTTCGAGCGCCATGATGGCCGCGAAGTTGAAAGCCGCGCCCGTGATCCCGCCAGCGCCGAGTACAAGTCCTACCGTGTTCACCCTCATCAGACTATAACCGCTGCCCGCCCTGAAGACATCGCTGGTGCGAACTGCGGCCACCCTAGGGTTCGCGCATGTCCGAACACGACCAGATCGTTGACTTCATCCAACACCTCGCGAGCTACGACGGTTATCCACCGTTCAGCGATGCGAAACTCCCGCTCGATCGCGAGTCTGGCTCGGTCGTTGTCGTCACGGAGCAGGATTCAGTCGTCGGTATGGGTGCCGTTGGATCCCACCGCCAGAACGACGGGTCGATGCACCTCGAAGTCGAAACTGCAGTGCGACCGGTGATGCGCTTCCCGGCGTTCGAAGGGTCGGTGCTCGATGCCTCGTTGCCGCTCGTGCAGGGTGCTGCTTCGTTCAGCGTGTGGTCGAATCGGTCGTCGCTCGACACCGCTCTCATCGAGCGTGGTTTCCACATCACCAGGGTGCTGGACTTCCTCGTCGTCGAGTTTCCGTTGTCACTGGAGGCTCAGAGACCAGGAACGAAGACTTCGATCCGGACCTTCCGGCCGGAGGACATCGATGGGATCATCTCCGTGAACAGGGCGGCGTTCATCGATCACACAGAGGCAGCATCGTTGAACGCCGCTGTGTTCGCCGGGTACATGTCCGAACCGTGGTTCGATGCCGACGGCTTGTTCATCGCAGATGGAGACGGATGCGCTGGTTTCTGCTGGACGAAGGTGCACGACAACGGTGACGGAGAGATCTTCCGGATCGCCGTAGCACCCGACCATCGAGGATCCGGAATCGGCTTTGCGCTGTTGAAGGCTGGGTTCGACTATCTGGCATGCAGACAGGACGTCACACGAGGCGTGTTGTGGGTCGACCGGTCGAACACTGATGCGATGGGTCTCTACACGTCGTTTGGGATGGAGCGAGAACGCTCGATCAGGGAGTTCCGATCAGCGTGATCAGCCGAAGGGTTGGCCGCACGACGGGCAGTGGAGGTCTGACTCCCCTGTAGGTGCCGAGCACCATGGACAGGGGAGGTCCAGGGACTGGTCGGTCGATTCCGCGACCGGCATGTACGCCAGTGGCACAGCCTCGTCCGTGGCGACGTCCCGGCGGCCGATCGCTACGAGCGCTACGGTCACGAACACTGCTGCAAGTGCCATCTCCAACATCACGCCTCCTTTCGATCTGGGCACAATCTACTGGAAGACCGCGAAAAACCGCGGTAATTGGTGAGGAACAGCCTTCAGCCGACAGCCCTCAGCCGACAGCCCTCAGCAAGAAGATCAAGGCTGAAGGACCGTACATCACCATCTTTGGCTGACGGCTGAAGGCTGTCGGCTGTTGTCTGTTTGCTGTCATTACCCTTGCCGTTCACCAACGAGAGAGTTCCCACCGTGTCGATACGAATCACCCTGCCGGACGGTTCACACCGCGACTATGGCGACGGCGTGACCGGATTCGACGTGGCGTCCGATATAGGCAGTCGCCTGGCCAAGGCTGCCGTTGCCGTGACGGTGGACGGAGCCATGTACGACCTGCACCGCCCGATCACCTCCGATGCGGCGGTCTCGATCGTCACCGACAACACGGAGGCAGGGCGCCATGTGATACGCCACTCCGCAGCCCACATCATGGCCCAGGCTGTGCTCGACCTGTTCCCGAACGCATCGTTCGCCATCGGGCCTGCCATCGAGGACGGCTTCTACTACGACTTCAGCAACGACCGCCCGTTCACGCCTGAGGACCTCGATGCGATCGAGGAGAAGATGGTTGAGATCGTTGCGGCCAATCAGCCGTTCGAACGCTCTGAACTTCCGATGGACGATGCGCGCAAAGCGTTCGCAACCCACCCCTTCAAACTCGAGATCATCGACGGTGTCGACGCCGACGAGGGTGTCGACGACGACTTCGTGAGCACGTACCGCAACGATGAGTTCCTGGATCTGTGCCGTGGCCCCCACCTTCCTTCAACGGGACGCCTCAAGGCATTCAAGATCATGAGATCGGCCGGTGCGTACTGGCGTGGAGACGAGAACAACCCGCAACTACAACGCATCTATGGGACGGCGTGGGAATCGACGAAGGCGCTCAAGGCCTACCTCGTGCAACTCGAGGAGGCAGCCAAGCGCGACCACCGCAAACTCGGCGCTGAGCTCGACCTGTTCTCGTTCCCTTCGGAGCTCGGAAGTGGACTGGCGGTATGGCACCCCGATGGCGGCATACTGCGCCGCACGATCGAGGACTATTCACGCCGCACGCACATGAACCATGGGTACGAGTACGTCGTCACGCCGCACGTCGCCAAGGCGGACCTGTGGGAGACCTCAGGGCACCTGGACTTCTACAAGGACGGCATGTATCCGGTGATGGAACTCGACGGCGGTGACAACAGGCCGGGCCAGGAGTACTTCGTCAAGCCGATGAACTGTCCGTTCCACATTCTGATCTACAGGTCACGCAGCCGTTCGTACCGCGAACTCCCACTGCGGCTGTTCGAACTCGGGACCGTGTATCGCTACGAACGCAGCGGCGTACTCCACGGGCTGATGCGAGCACGCGGGTTCACCCAAGACGACAGCCACATCTTCACGACAGAGGGAGACCTCGCAGACGAACTCAAGAGCCTGCTCGACTTCGTCTTGATGGTCCTGCGGGACTTCGGGTTCGACGAGTTCGAGGCAGACCTATCGACGAGGCCGGCTAAGTACGTCGGAGATATCGACCTGTGGACGAAGGCCGAGGCCTATCTTGCGTCGTCGCTCGAGACCTCGGGCCTGTCCTACCAGCTTGCGCCCGGTGAAGGCGCCTTCTACGGCCCCAAGATCGACATCCACATCAAGGACGCTATCGGGCGCAGGTGGCAGCTGAGCACGATCCAGGTGGATTTCGCCCAGCCTGAGAACTTCGACCTCGAGTACGCGACGAACGAGAACACGCGTGAACGTCCCGTGATGATCCACAGGGCGCTGCTGGGTTCGGTCGAACGATTCGTGGGAATCCTCGTTGAGCACTACGCAGGTGCGTTCCCCATGTGGTTGGCGCCCGTCCAGGCAACGGTCATCCCCGTTGCAGACCGGCACCATGACTATGCCCACAGCGTGGGCGAGCAACTCAAGGCGGTGGGAATCCGCGTGCGAGTCGACGATGCGGACGAAACCGTCGGAGAGAAGATACGCAGGGCGATCACCCACAAACATCCCGTTGTCATCGTGGTCGGTGACGACGATGTGGCGAATGGAACCGTGGGGATACGCCTGCGCGGCGAACAAAAGGAAGAACGCGGTGTTGCGATGGCTCTTGCGGTGGAGAATCTCACCGCGATGGCGGCACCACCACGGTGAGGCACCTGACCTTCGTCGGTGCGCTGGCGTCAGGGACGATTGCGAACCACCGGTAGCATGCGTGCGCTACCCAGACGCACCGCTTCCACCTCCGGAGGATCATCGTGAAGACACTCGTGAATGCACTGGCAACGATCGTGCGGCGTGGGCCGTGGGCCGTGATCATCGTGACCATCGTGGTGACCGTCGTACTCGGTTCCTTTGGGAGCAAATTCGCGCCATCGGCGGACCAGAACTCGGCATTTGCCCCCGAAGCCCCTGAACTGGCGGCGGCAGCCCAGATAGCAGAGACGTTCGGTTCGACGGCGCGGCTTCAGGTCCTCACATCGAGCGACACCGGAGACGTCATCACGCTTGACGGTCTGAACGCTGCACTGTCGCTCGAAGAGGCCGTGCGGGCTTCAGACGCCGCCTCGATCCTCGTGGATCAGCCTCAGGCACCCGCGATCATCACCTACATGGCGCCGGTTCAGTTCGCGCTCCAGGCAGGTGCGCCGATGCCGACGACCGATGCCGAGGTCAAGGCCTTGTACATTGCCGGCCTTGATTCGATGCCTGCCGAGTTCCGTTCGTTCCTCACTGCGCTCGTATCCGATGATGCGAACCTCGAAACCGCCACAGCCGAACTGGGGTTGACCGCGATCTCCTACCAGTCGAGTGAGAACTTCGACGAGTCTGCGGCGCTGGCTACGACGGTTGGCGACGCTGTGATGTCTGCACCGGCGCCGAGCACGATCACCAATCAATCCTTCAGCTTCGAACTGATCTTCGCCTCAGAGGACGACTTCCAGACAGAGATCGCGAGGCTGTTCGCATCTGCCGGCCTGATCATCTTGCTGGTCCTGGCGATCATCTTCCTGGTCAAGCCGCGCAGCGTGAAGGATCGTACGATGTACGTGGCAGGGATCGTCCTGATGCTCGCCGGACTCGCCGTAGCGGTAGGACCGAGCCTGGCGCTCATCTTCCCAGACATCTTCCCGCAGTCGTGGGCAGATGCTGCGCTCGTCAACGTGCTGCTCACCGCGCTCATCTTCTATGTCGCTGCCTTCACGTTGTGGACGTTCGGCAGCGGGAAGCTGAGGCGCACGACTGCAGACACGCTGCTCACCTTCCTGACCATCGGCTTCGCCATACAGTGGATGAACGGGTACGGGTTCCTGAGATTCGAAGATCAGTCCCAGATGGTGCAGATCCTCCCGATCCTGCTGATCGGACTCGGTGTGGACTACTCGATCCACATGACGACGCGGTATCGCCAGGAACTCTCGGGCGGCGAGAGCGTCGATCGATCTATCGCTATCGCGATCCGTACCGTCGGTGTCGCCCTCGTGCTCGCAACCGTGACGACCGCTGTCGGCTTCCTGACCAACGTCACCAACGACATCCCTGCACTCAGGGAGTTCGGCGAACTCGCTGCCGTCGGCATCGTGATCTCCTTCGTCTTGATGCTCACGTTCGTCCCTGCGGTGCGCGAGGTACTCGACCGTCGTGGCGAAAAGCACGATCGCCTCGATACCGCCAGCCTGGAGTCCGGCGACGCCAGGTTCTTGCCGACGATCATCGGCAAGACCGCCGTGCTCCCTCGCAAAGCAGCGACGGCGACGCTCGTCGTTGCACTCGCGCTGACCGGTCTCGGAGCATATGGGATGACGGGTCTTTCGACCGAGTTCTCCTTCCTCGACTTCGTTCCAACGACGTCACCGCTGAGAGGAACTGCGATAACGCTCACCGAGCGGTTCGACTTCCCGGAGTCAACGAGCGTGCTCGTTACCGGTGATGTCGCAACAGGAACGGCGTGGAACGGGATGCTGGCCTCCTACACCGGTGCCTCTGATGTCCCGGCGGTGCAATCGGTCGATACGGCACGTGGCACCTTCCCCACGGGAAACTCTCTGACCTCGGTGATGCTCCGACTGCTCGACCCTGAGTCGGAAACCTTCGACCCGGACATTCTTGGAGTCGCGATCACCAGCGGCTTTGGCCAGCCAGGCGTTTTCCCCGATGACGCAGACATCACCGCGGTGTACGACGCTGCCTACGAGAAGTATCCAGAACAGATGGCCGGTGTGCTCGCCGCAACGAACGGTGGATACGACGCTGCGCTTTTCAACTTCGACACAACGGCAGGCGAGGCCGGCGCTACTGAACTCGCCGAATCCCTGAACGAGTCCTTCGCACCGGCCAGGACCGCCGGACTCGATGCAGTAGCTACCTCGAACGGGATCATCTCGAGTCTGATCGTGAACACGCTACGCGACTCGCAGGTGTCGTCGCTGCTGCTGACGCTCGGTGCTGCGCTGTTCCTGCTCGTTGCGAACTTCTGGTTCGAGGCGCGTCGACCGATGCTCGGCGTGCTGACCACGGTGCCTGTCGCGATGGTCGTGATCTGGGTCTTCGGACTGATGGCTGCCTTCGGGATCCCGTTCGGCCCCATCACGGCGACCATCTCTGCCCTCGGAATCGGTATCGGGATCCCGTACATGATCCATGTGACGCACCGCTATCTCGAAGAACGTCTTGAATGGGCGGACGAGAACGAAGCGATCGAACACACGTTGATCCACACCGGTGGTGCACTCGCAGGGTCCGCTCTGACGACGATGGCCGGGTTCGGGATCTTGATGGTGTCGACGACCATCCCGTTCAGACAGTTCGGGTTCGTGCTTGCGTACACCATCTTGCTCGCGCTCATCGCCGCTGTCCTGGTCCTCCCGTCGATGCTCGTCCTGTGGGATCGGTGGCACCGCAGACATGGTGATGAGGCAGTCGAGCCAGAAACACTGAGGGAAGCCCTCCAGGAAGGCGCCTGAGC
>CAYUJA010000002.1:0-8684 GCA_964444875.1 uncultured Acidimicrobiaceae bacterium
GCTGTTGCGTGGAACGACGCAAGGCTCACTCCGGCGACGATGAGAAGCATGGCCAACGCGACGTAGTTCGGTGCCCATCCGAGGAAACTCATCGCTGTGCCGGTGACGGCAGGCCCGAGGATGACGATCCACCGAAGCGTGGTCTTGTCCGCGAGGTGACCGATGAACGGCTGGAGCAGGGATGGGAGTTGTAGGAACGCAGCGAGTGCGCCTGCAGCGGTGTTCGACAGTGTGAAGGTCTGGACGAACTGGGGCAACAGGGGAGGGAGGAACGCTGTGAAGGCGTCATGCACTGCATGCCCACCGGCGATGGTCGCCACGTCACCCGTCTGGAACTCGGCGTCGAGTCCGAAATCGTCATCGAGGACGGGATCGGGTTCAGTCACAAGGCCGGGGTTCTGTGTGCCATCAACATCCGATGATATCTCCGTGCGAGGACCGTGGCCGTTGCGTTCGGGTTCGCAACCCGTTCGTACGGTATCGACACCAACGGTGTGCCGCCGATCCGCCGGCGGCCATGCGAGCGACCGTCAGCTCACGCCCTCCATTCGAGGGACGTGAGTTCGTGGAGACCGGGGATCCCCCTTCAGCTCTGCCTCGATGGTTTCACCCATCGACTTGGGGAGCTCGTCGAGCGTGCTGGTCAGGTCGAATCCGATCAGTTCCCTGTTGAGGCTACCAACGGAGTTGTGGACCTGGACGATCCTTCAGTACCGGGGTCAAGAACGAGCACGGAGGTGTGGCGTGCTGGACTGTCGGCGAGGACGGCAGCTTCTCAGAAACCGGGCAGGCTGTCGCCGCCGGAAGGTCTTCAACGAATCGCTACTTCTGCTTCGACCTCTACGGGGATCCCGAACGGGAGGGCGGCCATGCCAACAGCTGATCGTGCGTGACGGCCCACGTCCGGGCCGAACACGTCGAGGATCACATCTGAGAACCCGTTGATGACGGTCGGTTGTCGATCGAAACCGGAGGCAGAGTTGACCATGCCGAACACCCGCAGCCAACCCGTCACGCGGTCGAGCGTGCCGAGTTCCCGTTGCAGAGAGCCGAGCATGGAAAGAGCCACGAGACGTGACGACGCAACAGCCTCCTCCAGTGAGACCTCTCCTCCTACCCGGCCGAACGGCGGTGCCAGCGAACCATCGACCGATTGTGGTCCGTGACCCGAGATGACCGCCCGGTCGCCCCGGACGTTCACGAAGGCGAACGGAAGTACCACGCCCGGCGGTGGCTGGACCTCGGGTGGGAGTACCAGCCCGAGATGAACGAGCCGGTCTTCGATGTGACCCATGTCCCTGTGCCCTTCCGGTCAGGCGAACTTCGCCGCGAACTTCTTCGACGCGTTCGACAGTATCGGCTTGCCGTGACCGAACACCGCGGCCTCGAAGTCGAGATCGGCGAGTTTGGTGAGGCTGGCCCTGCCGGACCCAACATCGTTGTAGCCGAGCATGTAGTTGAGTCCCATGAGGTTGGCTGCAGCGTCGCCGGTGAAGAGGATCCCGCGATCTCTCTTCCACAGCAGCGAGACGTGGCCTGCGGTGTGGCCGGGAGTATGGATGACCTCGATTCCGCCAGCGACGTCGATGACGTCACCGTCGTTGATGGCGATGTCTGGATCGAACGCAGGGAACTCCGCAGGTTTGTTCCTGATGAGCAACCTGAAGAGGATGCCGTTGGCGAAACCCGGTCCGGGTTTCATCGTCTGTTGGATGATCCCAGCCCTGGCGATGTCGCCGTCGGCCGGGTGCAGGCTGATGGGCGTCGACCCGCCTGACAGGCGTTTGGCGCCGCCGAGATGGTCGGGATGTGCGTGGGTGATCAGGATGTTCGTCAGGTCGGACGGGTCACGCCCGATGGAGCGAATGCCCTCGGCGATCGGTTCGGCGTGTTTGGGATATCCGGAGTCGATGAGCGTGAGGCCGTCGTCGCCCTCGTCGATGAGATACGCGTTGATCCCTGAGTTGTTGACCTGGTAGAGGCCAGAGACGACTTCCTTGACTGACACCGATTCCTCCTCGTTAGTGACCGGATTGTCGCAGAAACCCCGCGACGACGTCGTTCCACCGGTCTGGTCGCTCGAAGTACGGAGAGTGGCCGGTGTTCTCGACTACAGCTACCTCGCTCGTGTCGATGAAACGGGCCGCGGACCCGATCAGCCGTGGGGAGAAGATCGGGTCGTGTTCACCGACCACGAAGAGAGTCGGACACTCCACATCGGCGGCGCGGTCTGTGTGGTCGGTTGTCATCAGCAGCGGGATGATCTCCGTCGGTGATGGTGGTTCGGTGAGGCTGCCCAACTGTGTGTACAGGAACGAGTGAGCGATGTCCTCGTCGAGCAGTTGGTGCCCGATGGCAGGGTGCCGGCCCAGGGGTAGCTCGTCGAGTGGTGGGCCCTGTGCGATCGTTTGTCCGTAGTCGGCGAGCGTCTGGCGGATCTTCGGCGTGAAGATCCCGGCGGTCGTGTCGGCGAGCACCAGCGAGATCACACGGTCGGGATGATCGATCGCGAAACCAAGACACGCCCATCCCCCCATCGACTGGCCGATGACGTGGGCCCTGTCGATGTCGAGGCCGTCGAGCACACGCACCATGTCGTCGACGGCAGGTACGGGTCCGATCATGGCGCCGGCTCGACTGGAGCGGCCGAAACCGCGCTGATCCCATGTGATCACACGGTATCGCTGTGCCAGGAAAGGCACCTGCTGATACCAGACCGCGTGACTCCCACCAAGGCCATGGGCCAGGATCACCGCATCGCCTGTTTCTCCCCAGCATTCGAAGTAGATCCGTTCGGTGTCGGACTCGATGAAGCCGCGTGATCCCATACCGTTACAGCGTAGACGAGGACCGCGACCGCAGGGATGACCGGCACGAACAGGATCCACCCGATCGGCTCCGGGGGAACTTCGGAAATGAGCGGATAGGGACCGTCGGGTGAGATCACCCCACAGATTTCGGCTCTTGCGTCTTTGCCCCGTCCGATCTCCCCCGACTCCGTCGAGGGAGGAGAACGATTCTGTTCTCTCTCCCGGCTTTGTGGGGGAGATGCCGAGGTACGAGGCAGAGGGGGTCTTCCGGCCCTGCGGAGAACGGTGAACGGAATACGAAAAACTCCCCCTCAGTCGACCCGCTCGGTACCCGACGATGGGGCCTTCGAGGATGCCCGGACGCGGCGAACCCCGGGGGCGCCTCGGCGAGGATCCCCCGGGGTTCTACAGAGCGATCGATTCACTCGGCAGGTGTGGCCTGTGCCTCGATCTCGATGGATACCTTCTTGGACACGAGAACGCCACCCGAGTCGAGTGCGACGTTCCAGGTGAGCCCCCATTCCTCCCTCATGATCTCAGTCGTCCCCGAGAACGCAGCCTTCGGGTTGCCCCACGGGTCGTCCACGATCCCATGGAAGTTGAAGTCGAGGCTGACCGGCCTGGTGACATCCTTGATCGTGAGGTCGCCGGTCAGCTTCCATGAACCACGCTTCGGCTCCACCCCGGTCGCTACAAAGCGGATCTCCGGGTAGTTCTCGACATCGAGGAAGTCCCCGGACGTGATGTGGGCATCGCGGTCCCCGGCACCGGTCGACACGGATGCAGTCTCGATCGTGACCTCAACCCGGGAATCGCGCAGGTCCTCGGCGACGTCGATGGTTCCGGTTACGGCGCCGAAACCACCACGCACCTTGGTGACCATCAGGTGACGGGCTACGAACTCGGCCGAAGTGTGCGCCGGATCGATGGTCCAGCGTCCGACGGTGGGAACGACGGACCCGTCAACGGTACGGGTGAGTGGGTGGGTGGTCACGGTCATCATAGCTCCTTAGTTGCGCCATGCAATCATTGTGTACCGCAACTATACACGACTGGTTGCGTTATGCAACTACTTTTCCTATAATCGTCCCATGCATGTTGATCTGAAGAAAACGCAGGCATCTGAAACATGGCGGGCCATGATGGTCGCGTTCACACGTATCAACGGGTTGCTGGCTGGTGAGATGGCCGATGAGACCGAGATTTCTCTCGACTGGTACTCCATCTTGTTGATGCTTTCCCAGGCAGACGATGGTGTGATGCGCGCATCGGAAATGGCATATCAGGTGGGTCTGAGCAGGAGTGCAACGACACGCCTCGTAGACAGGCTCGAGGCCGAAGGATTGGTTGAGCGACGCGTCTGTGGACAAGACCGTCGCGGCACGTTGGTCGGACTCACTCCCGAAGGTACAGAGACGTTCATCGGTGCGGGCAGGGTCCACCTCAGAGGCATCAACGAGCACGTCGGCACACACCTGACATATGACGAGGCGAGCGAACTCACAGCCCTCTTGGACAAACTTGCCGAAGGAGTTGAAGGTTCGGCGCTGTCGATGACCTCAGACACGTCCGCCGACTGAGACCCACACCGTGTCGCGCTGGCTCGAAGCCCTCTCGCAGGTGAGATCTGTCGCCTATTGTGGGGATACACGAATCCACTTCTCGGCCAGATGATCGGACGCCCCGGTCTCGCCGCCGATCTCCTCTGGCAGGTACAACGATGACCTTCTCACCAACAACCAGCGCTGCTCTCCGGATCTGTATCGTCAACGGGTACCCGCAGGCGAGTCGCGAGAACTTCGACCGGTCCAACGTCGGTCATCCCCACGACCTGTTCAAGGCCTTCTTGAGCCGTGAGGCACCCAACGCCACGAGCGAGATCGTGTACGTTGCAGACCCGGATTTCTCCTTGCCTCCAGGTTCGTCCATCGAGGACTACGACGGGTTCATCTGGACCGGGTCCGACCTCACCGTCTACCACAGCGACGACCCAAGGGTGGCGGGGCAGCTCGCCTTCGCGGTCGATCTGATGGATGCCGGCGCTGCGAGTTGGGGGAGTTGCTGGGGTCTCCAGATGGTGGCCCAGGTCGAGGGTGGTGAGGTGGCCGAGAACCCGAGGGGCCGTGAATGGGGTATCGCTCGCACGATCGAACTGACGGATGCCGGCAAACAGTCACCGATGCTCGCTGGAAAGCCGGACGTGTTCGACGGGTTCATCATGCACCTCGACGAGGTCGTGCGCCTCCCCGACGGAACCGAGTCGTTCGGTGGCAACAGCCACACGCCGATCCAAGCTGCGATCTTCAACCGGGGTGAGGCATCGTACTGGGCGACCCAGTACCACCCAGAGTACAACCTGTATGAGATGGGCCGCCTGATCGCTGCACGGTCCGAAGCGCTCGTGCGTGAGGGGCATTTCCCGAACGAGGAGTCGGTTGCGGGCTATGCGGCGGACATGATGGCTCTCCACGACGACCCATCCAACGAAGCGTTGCGCACATCCCTCGAGGTCGGCGACGACATCATCGACCCCCGGATCAGGGAACTCGAACTGCGCAACTGGCTGGAGTTCATCGAGTCACGCGCGGTCTGATCCCCCGTCTGTGCGGTCTTCCCGTTGGGGATCGTCGTCGCTGGTGTCCCGATCCGCCCTGTGTGCATCCCGGAAGTGGAGGATCGCGACGATTGCGAGTACGACCACGACGACGGCGATGAGGCCTACAGGGACCGGGAGTGAGTATCCGGGTTCATCAACGGTAGCCGTCGAAGCTTGCTCCTGGTCTTCGGCAACAGTGGTCGTCGGAGATCCACGAGATGTCGTGGCTGTAACAAGTGCGGCGGTGAGCGTCTCGATGTCCGATGGGTCGCGGTTGGTTGCTTCGACGGCGATGTCGACGAGGCGTCCCGCCACGAAACCGCGAGTCGCCGCCGGCGATGGCGTCGATCCGTATCTGGCTACGAAGGCGCCTCGCAATGGTGGGACCTGGTCGGCGAGCACAGCTTCCATCTGCTCGGGGCCGACGACGAAGATCCCCTGCGTTGGTGCAAGGTCGGTGACCCCGGAATCGCCGACGATGATCACGAGCGCATCCTGGCCTGTCGGGGATGCTGCGACCGCTGCCGATGTCGCTGAGGAGACGTCGGCGACGATGATCGCGGCGCCATCGCCCGACACAAGGTCGCGGGTCGCTGCGATGATCTCATCTCGTCCACGGGCGGAATCGATGATGACGATCGCCACATCCATGCTTCCGAGATGGTCGCCACCTTCTACTCCTGCGGGGTGGCTGACATCGGGTGACTGGTCGACGGCCAGACGGAATCCGTCCATGAACGTCGGGTCCGATACCGGAGACTCGAGTACGACACCCACCGTGAACTCGTCGGCGAGGGCGGGTGCTGCACCAACCACCATCCAGACGAGGACAACAAGCCCAACTGTGAATCTGGTGAACATGGAGTGAGCATATCGGGCACCTCGGGAATGGAGGGGTCGGCGGAATCGGGGGAGACGTATTACGACAGACGTAATACGTCTCCCATGCACAACGCCGTGCGCGCGGTCGATAGGATGATGGGATGCCATCGGTACTGATAGTTGAGGACGAGCAAGCGATCCGCCAGGGGTTGTCCACGTTTCTGGCGAACGCCGGCCATTCCGTCGAATCGACGTCGACCGGTATGGACGGGGTCCAGAGGGCGGCAGCGGGAGGTTTCGACGTCGTTGTACTCGACCTCGGCCTCCCGGATCTCGACGGTGGCCAGGTGCTCAAGATGATCCGTGCGGTGAGTGATGTTCCCGTCATCGTCGCGACGGCCCGTGATGATGAGGACGAGATCGTGCGGATCTTGCACCTGGGCGCAGACGACTACGTCGTCAAACCCTTCTCCGGTGCCCAGCTTCAGGCCAGAATCGTGGCGATCATGCGCAGGGTTGCTACCGGCTCGAACGATGGCCCGATCACCGTTGGCAAGTTGAGTGTGGATGCAGACAAACGTGTGGCCATACTCGACGGCACTCCGCTGGAGTTGACCAAGAAGGAGTTCGACCTGCTCGCCTATCTTGCGGAACGGGTCGGTAGCGTTGTGTCAAAGCGCGAGTTGCTGGCAGAGGTGTGGAGGCAACCCTATGGCGGAGCCGACAAGACCGTTGACGTGCACCTGTCGGTGTTGCGCAGAAAACTCGGTGAGAGCGCAGCCGATGCCCGTTACCTGCGAACGGTCCATGGTGTAGGCATCAAACTCGTGGCACCTGATTCGTGAGACGGTGGCTCGCCCTCTACGCGTTGTCTGTGACGTCGCTGGTCGTCCTTGCGTTTCTCATACCGCTTGCCATCCTTGTCAAGGATCTTGCCGCCGACAGAGTGCTGAACGCTGCCGAACGCGAAGCACAAACCGTCGCCAGGTTCGCTTCGAGTATCGACGGCGGCCCCGAGTCGATCGTCGCTCTCGATGGCACCCTTGCAGTAGCACCCGAGACGTCCGTCGTACTCTCAGATGGCTTGGTCATCGGTGCGGACCTGCCTGCCGGCGTTGACCTGAGCGCCGCCCAGCAGCGTGGCCAGGCGTACCGGCAGCCGCTCGAGAACGGGTCGGCGGTTGTCGTGCCCGTGCTGCGGGGTACCGGAAGCCCGTGGGTGATCGTCGTAGCGGTATCGCAGAGTGACATGACTCAGGGCGTCTCATCGGCGTGGGCGATACTCGGTTTGTTGGGGCTGGTGCTCATCGTCCTTGCGTTCCTGGTCGCCGACAGAATGGGCAGGGCAGTGGTCGAGCCGATCACCGATCTCGTCGAGGCGACCCACCGGCTGGGTCAGGGAGAACTGTCGGTGGAGGTAGAGCCATCCGGCCCGAAGGAACTTGCCGCGGTCGGCGCCGCTTTCAACGCGCTGACAGGACGGGTGCGGACCCTCCTCGACGGAGAACGCGAGATGGCAGCCGATCTGTCTCACCAACTCCGCACACCACTCACCGCCCTCAAGCTCGATATCGAGGCCCTCGGCGATGATGTGGACACACAGAGGCTCCAGAGGGACGTAGACGAACTCGAACGCGTCGTGGGATATGTGATCAGCGAAGCGAGGCGCCCCGTCAGGGAAGCCGGAACGGCTGTTACCGACCTGGCGGCCGTGTTAGAGGAGCGCACCGCGTACTGGGGAGCGCTTGCTGATGACCAGGGGAGAGAGTGGTCCATACACATCGAGGCTCCAGGGTGCATCGTTCGAGGGAGCACGGACGACTACCAGATCCTGATCGATGCCCTGTTGGGCAACATCTTCGCACACACATCTCCGGGAACGCCGTATGGCGTTCGACTGCACACCGCAAGCGACGGGTTCGCCGAAATGGTTGTCGAGGATCAGGGTGAGGGCATTGCAGACCATGGACTCCTCGAGCGTGGGGTCAGCGGCGGATCGTCCACCGGCCTCGGAGCCGATATCGTGCGCAGAACGGCTGAAGCAGGTGGTGGCAGCGCCCGATGGGAGCAGGCGAAGCCCTCGGGAACTCTGGTTCGGGTTCGCCTGCCGCTCGTTACGAGTTCGCCGGCGGCGAGAAGGTAGGAGCTCCCCGCGGGCCACCTCGCGGAACTAGAGAATTTCCTAACCAACCGCGGAGGACTCGCGAACGCCGCGTCTGTCATCGTTGCACTCAACATCAAGCAATCTAGGAGGATTGATATGTGGAAACGAGTACTAGCCCTGGTGACAACGGTTCTTGCAGTCGTGATGACGGTTGGCATCGCAACGGCCGTGGTGGCACCGGACACGAGCAGTTCCGCTGCTGTTGAAACGGTTGCCCAGTCCACGAGTGATGCGACCTCGACGACCGTGGACGATGTGACGTCGACGACCGTGGACGATGTGACGTCGACGA
>CAYUJA010000002.1:8784-24835 GCA_964444875.1 uncultured Acidimicrobiaceae bacterium
GATGACAAGTCTGACGATGACAAGTCCGATGACAAGTCCGACGACGAATCAGATGACAAGTCGCATGACGAGTCCGATGACGAGTCCGATCATGCGACGACGACAACCATGGGCGCAGCGACAACCACGACCATGGATTCCGCGACAACTACGACCATGGATTCCGTGACCACCACCACCATCGATGATGAAGATGATGACGAGTCAGATGACGAGTCGCACGATACGACGACGACCACCATCGATGACGAAGATGATGACGAGTCACAGGACACGACGACGACCACCATCGATGATGACGATGATGATGACGACTCCGACGGCGGGTCGGGCGGCGGAGACGACGACGACGATGACGACAGCGGGTCGGGCGGCGGAGACGACGACGACAGCAACGACAACTAGGACGACATAGTCCCTTACCGCAGGTGATCAGCCCTGGACCGTAATACCCACGGTCCAGGGCTGACTGCTGTCTGGAACAGATCGGCATGTCCGCTCGCCGAGTTCATACCGGAACGCTTCGAGTGCCCCGCACAAATTCGAAGAGCCTGGAATCCCTATGGCGGCACCGTGTGGTCGATAGTGGATCCTATGTGACTAGTTCACAAGCCACTCGATCGCTCTGGTGAACGGTCCGGGTCGTTCCAGGGTCGGGGTGTGAACGAGAAGGGCAGGGCAATCGACGGCCTCA
Organism: uncultured Acidimicrobiaceae bacterium; assembly: GCA_964444875.1. Lineage (GTDB taxonomy): Bacteria > Actinomycetota > Acidimicrobiia > Spongiisociales > UBA5794 > JAMBLL01. The sequence goes on from CAYUJA010000002.1 coordinate 9,479, forward strand.
GCGATGCGGTCGGCGAGATCGGCGACAAGATGGAACCTGTGCGATGGTGCGCCGAGGATGACGAGGTTCGAACCCCGGGAGAACCTTGTCAGTGTCTCGACGAGATCTTCTGCTGGCCGGACCGTGTCATCCCACGGTACGGTGAGTATCTCCCCGAGTTGTTCGTGGTAGGCGTGGATCGCGTCCGCTTGCCCCGGTGGTGCGTCGGCAGGCGTGAGGTGCACGAAACGGATAGCGGCGTTCTCATAACGCGCGATGTGGTCGGCTATCTCGATCTTGACCGGGTCGTAGGGTCCGCCCGTTCCCAGGATGGCGATGGTGTCGATATTGGTGACATCGCGGTTGCGAAGGAACACGGTGTCACAGGTCAGATGCTCCTGAAGCCAGTGGAGGTCGCGGATGATGTGCCGTGTCGCCTTGAGGTCCTGGGGGAGGTCGGCGATGAAGAGGTCAACGTTCTCGCGTTCGACGTAGGAGTGCACCATGCCTCGGCGGTCTTCGTCGGTGTAGTGCTCGGAAGTGACGGTGATCGACAGCGAATCTGCCCAGGCGAGATCCTCATCGGTGGGGATCAAGCGTTCGGTTCGGGCATCGAAGTTGATCACGTGGATCCGTCCTCCCGGTGAGGACGTCAACCGGACGGCGAGTCGGAACAACGTCTCCTGCCTGTTGAGCCTGGTTGGCCTGCGGATCAACACGACGATGCTCGGGCGTCCTCCTGTGGCGACGGCTTCCTCGCTGTTGTGAACGAGGCGAACGTTCTCACGGAGTCGGAGAGCATCGCGGGCCGCTGACTCCTTAACGGCTCTGGACCGTCCGAACGCTTTGTACCACCCGACACCGACGACGACGAACAGCGTCGCCCCGACGATCGGGACGGTGCCCATCTGCGTGAGCAGGCCGAGTGATGCAACGATGCCGAATACCTGAGGGACGGGATACCACGGGGACCTGAATTCGGGTTTGTACCAGTCGAGGTGCCCCTCCCGGAACGCGATCAAGGCGAGGTTCACCAGGGCGAACACGAGGAGTTGGAATGCAGACGCGAGTTTGGCGAGTTCGAGCAGTGGCACGAATATCACGAGGAAGATGAGTGCGACACCGGTGACCGTGATGCCTGCGACGGGTGCACCGGACTTTGTTCCGATGCGTGCAAGGGCCGAGGGGGCGAGCGAGTTTCGGGCCATCGCGAACGGGTACCTGGCGGATGCGATCACTCCTGCGTTGGCCATCGCGAACAGTGCGAGCACCGCAGTACCAGCAACGACGTAGCTGCCACCGGGTCCTAGGAACTGCTGTGCGGCGGTGAGGATCGGGGTCTCCGTATTGGCGAGTTCGGCGGCCGGGGTGACACCGACCATGACGGCCACCACCGCTGGATACAGGACCATGGCGATGCCGACCGATATGAGGATGCTCTTTGGGATGTTTTGGCCGGGGTTCTTGACCTCTTCCGCGACACTCACCACCTTCGTCACGCCGATGTACGATACGAAGACGACCGCGGTCGCGGAGAAGAGTCCCTTCATCCCTTCCGTGAAGAACGGCTCGTAACTGTCAGGGGACGTGTTCGGGGCTCCCCAGATGATGAACCCTGCGAGCAGAGCGAGCACGATCGTGACGAGAAAAGTCTGGACGACCGCTGATTGGCGCACACCGAGCAGGTTGATGATGATGAGGATGATCGCAAGAAGTGCGGCAACCGCCCGCTCGGGGTGAGGGAAGAAGAACTCGAGATACGCAGAAAGTCCGACGAGGGCGAACGACGCTTTGAACACCAGGGAGAACCACACGCCGAATCCGGCAATGGTCCCCATGAGTGGGCCCATAGCGCGGTCGATGTAGAGATAGGTACCTCCTGCCTGGGGCATGGCGGTCGCCATCTCGGATTTCGACAGCGCGGCAGGTAGCACCACGATGCCTGCGATGAAGAACGCCAGGATCACAGAAGGGCCTGCGATCTTGAAGGCGAGACCGGGGAGGACGAAGATGCCGGAACCGATCATGGCCCCGATCGAGATCGTGAGGACCGCGTACAACCCGAGCGAACGCACCAGCGTGCCCGCTGGATGGAGTGGTCGGTCGGGTCCGGGTGTCGCCATGTGCTAGCAAGCTACCCGATGCGGGCGGTGCCCGCGACGCATGGGATGGTTACGCACCCAGTCTGGCCTTTGCGGCGGCTCGTACGCGTCGGGTGGACCATTTGGCTTCTTCCCACCATGCCCTGAGGCGGACATCCATGGGATGCGAATCGGTGCGGCATCCGTAGTCCAGGTCGTGTAGCAGGTCACCCGCAATGGTTTCGAACAACGCGATGTCGCCTGCATCCATGGCGTTCGTCCAATCTCGCAACCCGCTCGTGGGCGGCCGGACCAGGGCTTCGAAGGCCTCTGGCTGGTGCGAGGATGCGATGAACCTCTCGGCTGCTTTCTTGTACTGGAGCATTTCAGGAGCGAACTTGAGATCGAGGAACGCGCAGATGCGTCGTACCTCTGTCTCTGGATCGCTCACCAGATTCTCGTACCGTGCCTCGAGATAGCGGTCGCTGCCGAGCGCCTTGCCTGCCGCTCTGCCTCTGCTGACCCGCGAACGCCAGTACAAGGCAGCTTCACCAACCGTTGAAGGACCCCACGGTCTTTCGATGTAGCTCAGTGCCACGTTGCGCCCGTCGCGGATCAGGTGAACGAAACGTGCTTCAGGGAACATGCGTGCCAGTTCGGGAATCTGAACGACGTACCCGGGAGTCTTGTCGCCGTAGAGAGGTTTCCCCTCCCGTGCTGCGAAGACGCCCATCACGACTCGCACAGCATCTGCCACGGTCGATGGATCGGCGCTGAGGATCGAAGATCCGACCTCGAACTGGTCGAGTTCGAGCCTGCGGTAGTTGGGGTTGTCGAAGACGATCTCGAGGAACGCGATCGCATCGAAACCGTCCGATTCGAGACCTCTTCGCTGGCGAGCGACCGTGCCCATGAACTGAGGCTCGTTCGCCACGGCGAGTTCGGGGTGCCCGTCGAAGATCGTCCGCAGCAGGGTGGTGCCCGACCGGCCACTGCCCAGGAAAACTGGAAACACGCTCTGGGGAGTAACGGTCATGGTCTACACGCTATGGGCGGATACGAAACAGATACGATGAGATTCACAGTTCACGATCCACGGTCGAGAGAAGGTCCTTGCGCTCAGCGTCTGAAAGCGTAGCGGGCAACGGGCGGGTCTTGGAACGTGTCTGCTCCCAGGTGGACGGCGAAAGTACCGCAGGCGCTCGGACCGGTCGCCAATCAGCGGCGGGTTATCTTGGCGAATCGGGATGTCCATTCGCGCCGGAACGCCGCCCAGATGAACATGTCGCGACGCCCGTCAACAACGGTGCGGCTCCCGACTGCACACAGTGTGTGGATGCCGTCGCGGTATGGACCCGACTCCGGAGGGAGCACGCGCTTGACGATCTGCTCAGAGAACGTGGTGGGCGTCAGCTCATCGATGCGGGTCATCGTGACACCGCCTCCGTAACTTTCAGAGCCATCTTGTGCGGGTCGGAAGAGGCTTCCCTCGTGGACGAACGGTGTTCCAGCGGGGCGGCTCGACCGGATATCGGTCTTCACAGGGTTGAGTGCATGTGGCTCCCATGGGCCCAACAGCTCGGACGCGTAGAACACGTGGAGTTTGCTGTTCGAGCCGTCGGCTTGGTCGGTACACAGGAGCCACCAGCGGTCGTCGTGGCGAAACACCGTCGCGTCGAGTGCCGCCATTCCTTTCACGAGCGTCGCCACCTGCTCCCACCGTCGCGGGAAATCGACCGCCCGATACAGCCGCACCTCGTTTGCCTGATACGTCTCGGGTACGCAGTAGATCTCTCCCGCCTCCTCGAAGAGGTACGGGTAGGAGGCGTGAACTCCGGTGTCGAGTACGACTTCAGGCCTGCCATTCCCGTCGAGATCCACCGAGGAGATAACGCCGCGATGTGTGGCGTAGTCATAGTCCTCCACCAGTGCCACCACTCTCCCTTCGTGTTCCAGGGCGAACGGATCGGCGAGGTATCTACTGCGCCCTTGCTCCTGGACCCAGCGGATGTTGGGTGTCGCCTCTGTCAGGAAGCCACTGATCGGCATGTCCGTCACACCGACGGACCACTTGGCTGCTTTGGTGGTTCCCTGCAACTGTGCCAGTAGGTAGTGGAGGGCCTGGCGAAACAGGAACTTCGCCATCGTGGCGTTGGTGGGATCACGCCTCACGGGGGCGTTGGTTGTCGAAGCAGGGGCCTCCACGAGGCTGGTGTCGCCACATTGGATCTGCCGTATCACCACCGAAGGCCAGACAGCGCTTCCCAGGAACGCCTCGTCTCGTGTTCGCAGGTACGAATGTGGAATCGCGCGGAAGAAGCCACGGTGCAGAACGACACCGCCGTCGAGGCGCTCGGTCAACCGCTGCAGAATCGCCCCGACTACCGCGACGCCCTCGTCGAGTTCCCAGAACCCTGGTGGGCGGCCGCGGAAACTGCGCTCGTCACCGTGATGGAACGACCAGACGCCGTAGCGGGCGGCGTTGAGCACGTCTCCCTTGATGATCCCGAAACTGAACCGCAGTATCACGTCGAGATCGTGGGACTGAATGGCTGCGACATCGGTGTCGCTGAAGCGCTCGGCGAACGTACCGACCGCGATGGTGCGGCACCGCACGTCGGGGACCGCTGCGAGTTCGGCCGTCATGTCCACAGAGCGCGAAGCACGGGAGCGGCGCTCGACGTAACCCTTGTTGAAGAGCGTCCACAGCAATCGAGGGCGGTCTCTCAGCCTGGCGAGTTTGCTGGTGCCATCTGGTGGTGCGTCGCGAACGATCAACAAAGAGACCTCAACGCCTGGTACGTCCATCAGGGCGCGTATCGACGCTGCCTGCCAGGCAGGGAAGCGTCGGCCGTTGCACATGACGCCGACACGAACGAGCGCGGGAGTTCCCCGTGATGAGACCATAGACCGGTAGGCTACCGTCATCCTTCCTGAGGGGGGACCATGGGGAGGAAGTACCTCTTTGTCATCAACTCGTTTCTCGCGGGTGGCGCAGAACGGTCGCTGGTCGAGATGCTGCCGCGCCTCGTGCAAGAGGGCGTGACCCCCATCATCGCGAGTCTCTACTACCGCGAAGTCGGCTTCGAAGAGGAAGTGCGCGACGCTGGTTACGACGTGAGGCTTCTCTCGGGCAAGGGCAAGCTCGGGAAGGTGCGAGCGCTACGGAAACTGATCAAAGAGGAGTCACCGGACCTGGTGTACACGTCGTTGTTCGATGCGGACCTGGCTGGCCGTCTTGCGACGATCGGGATCGACGTCCCGCTCATGACCAATCTCGCCAATACCGCATATGACCCTGCCAGGCTGGCCGATCCGAACATAGACAAACGCCGCATCAAGGTCGTCAAGTGGGTCGACGGATATACAGCTCGACACATGACGGACCACTTCCACGCCGTGAGCCAGGCTGTGAAGGATTCCACCGTGGAGACACTGGGTGTCGATCCGGCGAATATCACGGTGGTCAAACGCGGACGGGATTCCGATCGCCTCGGGAGGCGATCTCCCGAACGACGATCTGCCGCCCGCGACATGTTGGGGATTCCACACGACGTCCCGGTCGTGGTGACGGTCGGCCGCCAGGAGTACCAGAAAGGCCATCGCTACCTGATCGAAGCTTTCGCACGAGTCATTTCTGAGCAGCCGGACGCTCGTCTTCTCATTGCCGGCAGAGATGGACACTCGACCGTGGAACTCCAGAAGCTGATCGCCGTGTTGGGCCTCGAATCGGTCGTGACGCTGTTGGGACACAGGAGCGATGTACCTGAAGTCCTTAGCGCCTCGGATCTGTTCGTGTTCCCTTCCCTCTATGAGGGTCTCGGTGGGGCACTGATCGAAGCACTTGCGCTCGAACTCCCTGTTGTCGCCAGCGACCTGCCCGCACTTCGTGAGGTCGTGCGCGAGGGCGAGAATGCCCTTGTCGTACCGCCACGGGATGCCGTGGCCCTGGGCTCAGCGATCACCGAACTGCTCGGGGATCCAGACAAGTTGGAGAGGTTCGGGAGGGCGAGCCGCGAGATCTTCGACGAGGAGTTCCGAGCCGAGGATGCCACAGAGCGCATGATCACGATGCTCACGGCGGTCGCAGGTGGTAGTGCCGGCGAATCCGACTCTGGGCGCATCGGCGACGGTGAACTCACCGAGATCCTCCAGACGATGCACGACCGCCGGGGCTTCGTGGCACAAGACACCACGTGGTCCGTGGCGGCTCGCTGGAGGAGCTTCAAAGCCGATTTCGTCAGAGCTCACAGCGAAGCCGGGGACGTTGCGGTGAAGTTCGGCGACGACTGGAGTGCGGCGGATGCTCACTTCGTAGCCGATGAGGAGGAGCGAGTGCGGCGCCTGTTCACTGCACTCCCCGCAGGCCCGCTTGAGGTTCCTCCGGCGCTCGGTTGGTCGGACGAACCTGCGGCGGTCGCGCTTGGATTCGTCGAAGGTGACACGCTGTTCCAGATTCTGGGCGACCGTGGCCACCCGCAATGGAACGCGGGCGTGGCGGCGTTCGTGGAACTCACCGCACTGTGTGGCCAAGCCATCGGCGCCTACCACACAGCAGAGCCCGCAGTCGATGACGAAACGATCACCCAGGTTGCGCGAGACGACCTGCTCACCGCGGCGCGGCGGGCCGGAATCAGCAAGTCCACGATCCTCGAGATTGAACCCGGACTCGAGCGGGCCAGGGGGTATCGCTTCTCCCCCAACGACTTCATCGTGAAACCCGACGGCACACTCGTGATGCTCGACCCGCCCCACGTCCGGAAATACGACTACCTCCAGCGCGACGTCAGTGCATTCACGTACGAGTTGCACCGGGCGCTCATCGGGGATGGCCCTCTGACCCCGGACCACGTCAATGCGGACCTTCTTGCAAGCCTGCGCACATCTTTCCTGTCAGGGTATGCAGCCACCGGCCCGACATCCATGGTGAGCCAACTCGACGACTGGATGATCCGTTTCTACGAGGTATCGAGGATCACGGGACTCGCGTACGCCAGGATGCGGCGTCGGCAGCCCATGGCGGCGGCATCACCGTTGCGCTGGGCCGCCCAGGTCCGGAGACGGCTTGGAAGTCCGCCGGCATGAGGTGGACGGTCACATCGGATTCTGTCGGTCGGAAGTCACGCGGAGATACTGTGGGCCATCTGGTAGCCTGCATTCGAACGTCTCTTGGGAATGACCCGCGCGGGCTAGCGCAACGTCTTTCGTCTCTCAAGACAGGAACTAGGATCGGGGTGCCATGGCAAACACCAAACTGAAGCTCTTCGTGGTCGGAAACGCCGACATCGTCGATGCGGCTCTATCGAAAGCTGACGGTGGGGCGAAGCTCGGCCGGGGCGTCCGCGAGTTGGTCGCTTCCGAGTTCCCGGACGTCGAGATCGAGGCCGCTCACGAAGCGTCGTCTGGTTTCGCTGCCCTCCGAGGCGAACTGGAGTCTGGAACATCCAGGCTCATTGCCGAACAGCCTCAGATAGTGCTGCTTTCCGTCGCAGACGACATCCGCGAGTTCGGCGGTGCCGGGAAGAGCACAGACGAGGCGATCCAGGACATCAGGGCGGACCTCGTCGCTGTGATCGATCTCATCAAGGAGAAGGTCGGGGCCCATGTGTTCGTCGCGAACGCTTCCACCCTCGACCCCACCCAAGAGGTCTTCAACTACCACGGCACGGTCGACGAGCCGATATCGCTGCATGCCCAACGACTTGATCTCATGTTGGTCGGTGTATCGCATGACGAGGGAGTCTCGATCATCGACGTCGATCGCAAGATCGCTGAACTCGGCGGTGCAAAGGGTGTGACCGCCATGCTCGACTACAGCTCACTCGGATGTCAGACCATTGCCACCGAGATCGTCCGGGTGATGGAGGACTACGGGTTCTTCGATGACCGCCCGCTACTCGCCCAGGTGGGCGCCAGGGCAGGCACGAAGTGATCTCCAGGCTCGAAATGCCCCTGATCGACCCGTCGCTTCGTGCCGGACATGTCGTCAGCTGGAGCAAGAACCTCGGTGACGACATCGCGTTCGGCGAAGAGGTCTGCATCGTTGCGTTGAACGAGTTCGCGGCGCTCAGACGGACCGCCAGGGCGACGCTGCTTTCGGGTCGGCGCAGGGGAAAGCTCAAGAGCGACCTGGAGGTACGATCGGGCAAGGTCTTCCTCGAAATGGCGATCACCTCATCTGATAACGGCGTTCTGCGAAAGATCATCAAACAAGATGGAGACCCGATCGTCCCCGGCGATACGATGGCCATCGTGGCATCCCAGGATCATGGCGATCTCGGCGAGGAGCACGAATGGGCCAGTGCGACCGTGATGCGCGTCGTTGCCAATCCGGTTGGCGGCGACCACGATTTTGAGGAGGAAGACTGATGCCACTACCCAAGTCAGTGACGGTAGCACTCAAGAGTTGGCGTTCGGTGTTCGGCGAGGACACCAAGGTCGAATCGTTCGTCAAGAAGCGTTACCTCGACAAGATCGAGACGGAGATCAAGAAGGACACAGGCCCTGGCTGGGTGCAGTACAGCGGTAGGCGTTCGGTGGTCATATCCGAGTCGGACGACTTCCCTGAGCCACGTCGTGGCATTCTGTTGAAGGGTGGCTGCGACCTGCCTTCAGTGTTCACGGCCGCGCCCCTCATGCGCGAAGGTATCAAAGGAACCATCGCGATCTCACGCCACATCGGCGGCACGGGGGGCAATCGGTCCGACCAGATCCTTCAGACGCTCGACCACCTCGATCCCGATGCGATCGCAGAGACCGCCGAGAAGCTCAACATGAAGGATGACTACTTCGAACCGACCTTCTTCTCGAAGACGTTCAACGTGCCACAGATACCCCAGGCGGGCGAATTCCCCAAGACCCTGATCATCCTGAGTATCGCTTCGGATGAGACGCGCCAGATGTACCGGCACCGCGAGCATGGGTTTCTCGCTGATCCCGGCGGCTGGTGGCTCAACCAGGATCTCGACAGGGTGCTCGACGACCTCGACACGGTCGAGTGGTTTCGCAAGAACTTCAAGCGGGTCGGCAGGCTCTCGGCCGACGACTTCCTCAAGAACAACGCGAGGCTCGTGCGCGAGATCAGAGACCGGGTGGGTGCGGACGTGATGTACTACAACACCATGGTGCTCGACCCTGCCAACCCGACGCACAACTACCAACTCGTCAAGACCGCCCACAGCGTGCGGCGACGCGAGTTCACCATCGGGCTCACCGAGTTGTCGAGGGACCTCGACTTCCCCATCGTGGATGTCGATAGGATCCTCAAGACGGGCGGTGTCTCGACTCAGGTCGACTTCGCCCACTTCCCCGTCGATCGGATGATGCCGATCGGAGCAGAGGTGTACCGCATCCTCAAAGCGACCAACTTCGTGTGAGCTGTTTCGGTGCCGCGCTGGAAAAGCGCCCAGTCCAAATTGCTGATTGCCTTGGACTTTGGCGTCCATATCCGCCACATATGGCGCCGATGGACGCCAAAGTCCAAAGTACAGAACGTTCGAGGGTGAGGGACCAACCATGATTTTGAGGGTGACGGTCCCGGCCGGTGATGCCGCCTTTCGCGCCGGTTTCATCGCCACATGGCATAAGAACGAGGGGGACGCGATCGAGTTCGGCGACGACCTCTGCGACGTTGCTATCGATGAGTTCATGGCGCTCCAGAGGACGAAACGAGCGACGCTGCTCGGTTCGACGTCCAAGTTGCGCAAGCGTCGACTCAAGGACGCGTACGACCTCAGGGAAGGGCGCGGCCAGGTGACGATTCGGCTCACATCCGCAGAAGGTGGACTGCGACTCGGCAAGGTGGTCGTCCCCGAGGGTGGCAGGGTCGAGATCGGATCGCTGGTCGCCCTGATGAGCGGGACAGACGGTGACATGTCTGGTGACGTCGACGCCGCACGCGAGGCCCGGATCGCGGTCAACATACCCGACGCTGAGGACCTCGACCCCTTCGAATAGGGAGAGAACGGACAACGAGCGCTCCCTATCCGCGGGTGTCTACGTACTACGTACCGAGGCCTCACGTCACACCAGTCAGCCGGTGATGCCGTACAGATCGGTGAGGTCCTGTGCGATGGCCCCGGGCGCGAAACGAGCCGCTCGCACCCTGCCTGTTTCGCCGAGGGAGGTGCGTAGGGCCGGATCGTCGACCAGCCTACGCAAAGCCGCAACGGCGGCAGGGACGTCTGCAGATGGGAAGATCAACCCGGCTTCATCATCACCGAGCAGTGCTTTGAGGGGGTCGATGTCGCTGCCGACAACGGGGATGCCGTTCATCATCGCCTCGGCAGCCACTCTGCAGAATGACTCTGCCCTGGAGGGACAGAAGACGATGTCGAGGTCGGCGTATGCCTCGCGGACGTTCGGTGTCTTTCCCAGGCGATCCACGAGAGAGCGCGGAAACTGGTCGAGCCGTCTCCACACATCTCTGTTCTCGTCGCTTGGTTTGAGGTACACGTAAAGCTTCCACGACACAGGGAGATCGGCGAGGCCTTCGATGACGTCGGGCATGAGGTCGAATCCCTTCCGCTGGGAGGCCCCGCCGAGGATGCCGATGTTGAGAGTTGATTGTTCGGCCCGACGATCCGCCGCAAGGATCTCGGCCGGGTCGATCGGATTCGGGATGATGGTGGCGTCCCCAGGGTCGCACAGGCCGTTGTCGACGGCAACCGCTTCCGCTGTCGGGGACACGGCAGCGAGTTTCAGCTTCGGAAGAAGCCTCCGCAGGATCGGGCCGAGCCGCGTCCCCCACTTCGATCCGACCGGGTCGTGGATCCAGACCACGGTGGGTCGTTGTGTGACGATCGCTGCCGGTGTTGCGAGGTTGAGTCCCGTGAGGGCGTTTGCGTGGATCGCATTCAGCCTGCTCCGGTTGCGAACCGCCCACAGGGCGATCTGGAGTCCACCGAGCAGCCGCAAGAAACGATCGAGCGGGTGGTTGGGCTTGCGAGGCAGGGTGACGTACTCATCCGCGAGCCCTTGCTGCTCTACGAGTTCCAGGAACGATCCGAACGGTGGTGATGCCAGTACGCGGTTCACCCGGCCCTCGAGCGAGGCCAGCAGCGTGACGAGGCTGCGGTTCGAACCTCCGAGCGCGGCGGGTGTCGCCACAAAGAGGACGGTCGGGAGTTGGCGATGGGACATCAGTCGCGCATCGCAGGTCGAGCTCAATAGCCGCTGAGCATGCCCATTGTGCGGGCAAACTCGAGAGCGCGGCGGAAGAGCCAGATCCCGAACGGGAACACGATGACGCTGAAGCCCAACAGGACGAGAACGGCCGTGGTGTAGGGGATCGTGAATTCGCCCGGGTCTGTCATGAGCAGCGTGCGTGCCCCGTTGATGACGTAGGTGTGGGGGATCAGGAACGAGAAGATCTTGAGCCACCAGGGGAGCTGGGACACCGAGAACACAGCGCCGGCGAGCAAGCCGGCTGCGAGGCTGTACACCTGGAGGATCGGCTGAGATTTGAGGGTCAGCATCAACACGGCGGCGGACACGAGCCCGATGGCGGTGGTCGCGATGAGGCCAAGGACGACCAGGAGTATGAACGCAGGGATCTGTCCGGCGACGAAGTCGGCACCCAGCAACACGCCGAGCACCATGATCATGCTGCCGTTGAAGATGCCGAGCAACAGTGGCCACGTGTTCATCGCGAGCGGCAGGAACGTCCACGGGACGGGCTCAACCAGATACGTCTCGAGAGTGCCACGCTGGAACGCCCTGCTCATGCTCCCACCGAAACCCGCCAGGGCTCCAGAAAGCATAGCCGTCACACCAAGGCCGATCGATACGAACGTCAGGTAGTCGCTACCGACTCGTGAGTCACTGATGAGTTGCCCGATGAAGAACGAGAGCAGCAGCGGCATCACGCTTCTCATCAGCGAAAAGGCGAAGGACATCGGGTAGCTGATCTCTTCGACGAACTCGACTCGAAGGAATGCCATGAGCGTCGTCCGGACCCCAGGCCGCGCCCTGTCTGGCCTGGCAGGGCGGGTGCCGGTTGGAGGTGTCGTTTGTGTCGCGGTCATCGTGTGATCCCCTTCAGCGCCGTAGCCGGCGACCCTTGCCCTGGCGTTTTTCCTTGCGTCGCCGCCCGTCACCGTTCCCCTGGCGATCGTTCTCCGCTTCCGGATCCGCGGCCGTGTTGTAGATCTCGGCCAGGATGTCGCGCAGTGGCCGTTCGACCTCGTGTACCCGCGTCACATCCGAGAGCAGGTCCCCGAGTTCGGAGAGCACTGCCCCCGTCGGTGTGCCTTGCTCGAGATCGAACTGTACGGTTCCATCGTGCTGGGTGATCGAAGAGGCGATGCTCGCCGATTCGATGGCCTCGACCGCCAGGCGTGCGGTCTCTGGCATGGCGAAATCGACCTCGAGGCGAGGGCGATCGAGCCGCTCGCGCAGCGATACGAGGTCACCGTCATATCGGATCATCCCTCGATCGAGCAGGATGACACGAGATTCGAGGGCCTCGATTTCCTCCAGCCGGTGTGACGAGATCAAAGCACCAAGCTTGCGCTCGGTGACGATCTTCGTGATGAGATTCAGCAGCCCGTGAGCAGCGACCGGATCGACTGCGCCGGTTGGCTCGTCGAGCACAAGGACAGAAGGTTCGTGCAGCAGGGCGCGAGCGAGCTGGATCCGGGCGCGCATCCCGGCCGACAGCGCAAAGATGGTCTTGTTGGCAGCGTGGCTCAGACCGACGAGTTCGAGCATCTCCACGATCCTCTCGTCGAGGTCGGTTCCACCCAGGCCCTGGAGCCTGCCGTGGAACAGCAGGTTCTGGGTGCACGTGAGTCGCATGAGCAAACTACGGTCGTCGCCAGGCATCCAACCGACGAGGCTGCGCACGGCAGTGGACTCGCTCGTGGCGTCGTAGCCCATGATCGATGCCGAGCCTTTGGTCGGCGTCGTGAGACCCACCAGGATCCGGAATGTCGTGGTTTTGCCTGCGCCGTTGGGGCCGACAACGGCGACGATCTCGCCCGGCGCGACTGTGAAGCTGATATCACCAAGCGCCACCACCGGCTCTTTGATGTTGGTGCGCACCAGAGCCTTCATCCACGGTGGGGACGGGTAGTACGTCTTGTTTACGTTCTCTACGACGATGCTTGGTGCGTCGGTGGTGCTCAAGGTGAGGTGACCCTTCGGTTCTGTTTCAACAAGAGTCCCGCGCTAAACCTGTCATCGGTCAGGGCCACCAAAAAACGGACTCCCCGTGATTAACCGAATGAGTGACATCGTCCCGCCCGGGCTCATTCTGCTCGAAACTATGTTACCCGTGGCCAGAGGCTAGCGACCGAATCGCGGTGTCGCAGTGAGGTGATCGTGTGGACCCTGGCGTGTGCTCACGCTGTGGGGAGGGATGAATGATGTGCCGGACTGTCCGCGCCGTAACCGTCTGCCGGGGGTACGCTCCACATCAGATGAAGGGAATCCATCGCATCGGGGGACTGGCGGCAGCTTTTGTCGTGGTAGCCGCCGCGTGTTCTCCTGCGGTATCGACTCCGCAAGGCCAGGACCCCGCTCCCGACTCTGCAACCGCCCAACCGGCAACCACCGTGCCTGTGGATCCCCCCGGTTCCTCAGAGGCGTCCACACCGAGCTCGTCTGTTTCGTGCCAGGGCACGGGGGGCGACACGGTTGCGTGGCAATCCGATGTCACTGTTCAGGCTGAGACGCTCCAGGAGCAGACCGGAGATCAACCGGGAGTAGACGTCGTCGTCTACCCCCGTCCGGACTACACAGGGCGGCCCTGGTCACAATGGGGCCGGGGTATCGTCCTGAGCGACGGTCGCTTCCTCTCGGCGATCGGGGACAGCATCGGTGCCGACGGCAACTCGTTCCTGTACGAGTACGACCCGACGTCACGCACCCTCACCCAGTTCGCGGACGCCCTCACGGTTGTGGGGCAAGAGCCTGGCGCATGGGGTTACGGCAAGATCCACGCCCAGATGGTCGAAGGACCATGTGGTGACGTCTATGCCTCCACCTACTGGGGAACGCGTCGCGGACTCACCTTCTCCGAGACCTATCAAGGCGATGTGCTACTCCGTCTCGATCCCGAAGGGCGCACGATCGAAAATCTCGGTGTGATCCTGCCCGAACATGGCGTTGCTTCGATGGCGTCGTGGCCCGAGGGCGGCCTTCTCTACGCCGAAGCGGCAGACCCCTTCGGCAAGAAGACAGGATCGTTCATCGTGATCGACATGGCAACGGGTGACGTGATATTCGAAGATGACGATCCCAGCCATGGCGGGTACCGGAGCATCGCTGTTGATGCCGACGGCCGGGCATACATCACATGGAACGACACCGGTCTCGCCCGATACGATCCGGCCACCAACACGCTCGAAGTGCTCGACAGCGTCATGCCGGGCTCGATCTTGCGCTGGACGACACCACCTGATGACACCGGCACGATGTACGCGGTTTCTCGCGACCCTGCAGTGTTCTTCAGTATCGGTGCTGAGGGCGACATCAATGAACTCGTGCCGGCACGGGGTTACACGACGTCGATGGCTCTTGCGCCGGGGGGTGACACGTTCTACTACGTTCCCGATGCCCACGGTGCGGCATGGGAAACCGGAACCAGCCTCATCGCAGTCGATACTGCAACCGGTGAAGAAACGGTGATCGTCGAACTCAACCCCCTCATCGAACCAGCGATCGGACTCCGAACGGGAGGTACGTACAACGTGGTGGTCGATCCCTCCGGTAAGCGAGTGTACGTCGGCCTCAATGCAGGGGATCCGGCCAGGCGCGACACGTTCGGCGAGGTCGTGCTGGCGATCGTCACGCTGCCGTGAACCGTGTGGTCCTGGCGGTTGTTGTTGCACTCGTTGCAGCAGCGTGCTCTGGCGGCGCGTCCCCAGCCGTGGTCGGCGACAACTCGACGGCGTCTCCTTCTACGGCGTCCGGAGAGAACGCTTCGTCGAGTCTCCCTGGCGTGACAGGTGGAGGTACAGGGATCACATGCTGGTCCGGTGCTCCGGTTGACGGTACCGCCGGTATCACCTTCGACGACGTCACCGAGTCTGTCGGTCTGATCGACCCGCTCGTCGGGATGCGAGGCCACGCTGCTGCGTGGAGTGACGTCAACGGCGACCTGGTGCCCGATCTGCTGGTTGGCACATTCGCAACGGCCCGCGGAGACGTATACAAGGTACGCGGTGCCGACGGCCCTTCGCCCGATCGTCTCCTGCTGGGTGTCGGCGGAGGGTTCGAGCCGGCAACGGACTTCCCCGTTGAGTTCGGCAGGACGAGTGGCGCGGTTTTCGTCGACCTCGACAACGATGGCGAT
>CAYUJA010000003.1:0-21042 GCA_964444875.1 uncultured Acidimicrobiaceae bacterium
TTGAGCACCTTGTGCCAGAACCGTGCGTAGAGCAGGTGGAGCACGGCATGTTCGACGCCGCCGATGTACAGATCGACACCCTTGGTTCCCATCCAGTACTGCTCGGCCTCTCGAGATACGAGTGCCTCGTCGTTGTGTGGGTCGGCGAACCGCAGGTAGTACCAGCACGATCCGGCCCACTGTGGCATCGTGTTCAACTCACGGGCGTACGACACACCATCGATCTCGACGTATTTCCAATCGTCGGCGGCGTTGGCGAGCGTGGGGGTGGGCTCAGCGTTCTCGTCGTCCGATGCGTTCGGCCGGTGGTCCTCCACCTCGGGAAGCCTGAGGGGCAGTTCGTCTTCGGGGACGGGACGCAGTTCACCGTCGGGTCCGTGAAGGATCGGGATGGGTTCACCCCAGTACCGCTGACGCGAGAACAGCCAGTCGCGCAGTTTGTACGTGACGGTTCCCTCGCCGTGACCGTTGATCTCGAGCCACCGGATGATCCGCTCCTTGGCGGCATCGACAGCGAGTCCGTCGAGGAACCCAGAGTTGATCGCGGACCCCTGACCCGTGTATGCATCACCCACGAAGTCCAGCGGCGGTTGCACCGTGCGCACGATGGGAAGGTCGAACGCCTCGGCGAACTCCCAGTCCCTCTGATCCTGGCCGGGTACCGCCATGATGGCACCGGTGCCGTACCCCATGAGCACATAGTCGGCGACGAAGATCGGTACGGGGTCACCCGTCAGCGGGTTCGTAGCGTACGCGCCGGTGAACACACCCGTCTTTTCCCTCTCTTCGATCTGTCGCTCGAGTTCAGACTTGCGCGAGGCTGCAAGCCGGTACGCCGAGATGGCAGAACGCGGGTCGTCGATGCCGAGCGTCCACTCTGGTTTGGTTCCATCCGGCCAGGTCTCTGGGATGATCTCCTCGAGGATCGGATGCTCCGGTGCCACGACCATGTAGGTGGCTCCAAAGACGGTGTCTGGACGCGTTGTGAACACGCGCAGGTGCAGATTGCCCGCGATGGAAAAGAGGATGTGGGCGCCTTCTGATCTCCCGATCCAGTTCGTCTGCATCGTGCGCACCGACGACGGCCAGTCGACGAGGTCGAGTTCATCGATGAGCCTGTCCGCATACGCTGTGATCCTCAGCATCCACTGGCGCAGTGGCCTGCGATACACAGGGTGGTTGCCCCTCTCGGATCGGCCCTCGGCGGTGACTTCTTCGTTGGCGAGCACGGTTCCGAGCGCCGGACACCAGTTGACGGGCACCTCATCGATGTACGCGAGGCGCTGGCTGTCGATGAACGCCCTGCGATCCTCGGGGGCGCAGTTGCGCCACGACACGCCATCGGCGTCACGGAGACCATCCTCGAGGTCCGAAAGCAGCTCATCGATCGGTCTCGCCTTCTGCTGGTCTGTGTCGAACCACGACCCGAACAGCTGCAGGAAGATCCACTGCGTCCACCGGTAGTAGTCCGGATCCGTGGTCGCGAACGATCTCTCCCAGTCGTAGGAGAAACCGAACGCCTGGAGTTGACGCCTGAAGTTCTCGATGTTCTTGTCCGTCGTGATCCTCGGGTGGATCCCCGTCTCGACGGCGAACTGCTCAGCGGGGAGGCCGAACGAGTCGAAACCCATCGGATGCAGGACGTTGGCACCTTTCATACGGTGATACCGCGAGAAGATGTCCGTCCCAATGAACCCCAACGGATGGCCGACGTGAAGGCCGGCGCCCGAGGGATATGGGAACATGTCGAGGAAGTACTTCTTGGGCCTCGTGTCATCGAAGTCGGGGTCGCCGGGGTTGGGGACGCGGTAGATCCCCTGGTCAGCCCATACCTGCTGCCACCGGTTCTCAATCTCCCGAAAATCGTACGACGCCATGTCACTCCTCGCGAACATCGAATCGTAGCCGTGTCGTGAACCGATGCAGATTCTGCTTCAGCGACCGAGGTTCGGGTCGTCCTGGGTGACGCGGCTCCGTATGGTGAACGCTGAGTCTCCCGACAGGATCCCCCCGCGCCCGAAGAGGCGTCCATTCTGCCAGTTGGACAGCCCGAGTTCGGGTTTACCCAGCGCGTACTGGCCATCGACCCATCGTGTGAACCCGTTGCCGACGAACGGTGCGTCGACCGCCGCGAAGAAGTCATCGAGTTCCTCGCGGTCGTCTGACACGATCGACGCAACGAACCGGGGACTGTACGCGTTGAACCACACTGCAGCCTGGTCGACCGAATCGACGATCGCCAGCGTCACCTCCGGGCTGTCCTCCCACTCCCACTCGCGGCCGAGGTCAGCCTCGGCGATCGACTCTGCCTGGGACTCAGACACCGGGCCACCAGCACGAGAGATCGACGCGACCGTATCGAACCACCGCGACGGGACTGCTCCGAGCGAAGACTCGAGCACATGGAGTTTCGTTTCCGTTCCCCGACGCTCCCCTGCACGCTCGATCGCCTCGAGAAATACCGGTACGAGTTCGTCTGCACGCGCTCGTGGGATGCACGCGGTGTTGAGCGTGTTGCACACCTTTCGGTCGAGCGAGTTGTACACAGCTGCTGCAAAGTCCTCGGCGTCTGCCGACATCCCGGCCACGATCCATGCTCCGCCCGTCCCGTGAAGGCTGACCGCGTTCCCTGCCTGGCGGGCGACAGCCCCGAGCCGCTCGGTAGCAGCCCCCGAGCCTCTCGCAACCGCCAGCGCCAGCCTCGTATCGCCCATCATCGCGAGTCCTGCGGCTCGAGACGCACTCGGCAGTAGCGTCGCTGCACCTTCCGGGAGGCCGGCGTGCACAAGCGCCGGGTCGAGAGCGTGGGCCACGATCGCAAGCGCCGTGCCCAGCGCATCAGACCCGATGCGGAACACGACGGTATTGCCGCCCCGCAGCACACCCGTCGCGTCGGCGAACACGTTCGGGCGACCTTCGAACACGAAACCGATCACCCCGAGACCGTCGGACACCTGGTCGACTCTCCACCCATCATGTTTGACTGTGTCGAGTACACGCCGCCGGCCCGACGGCGCTTTCGCCCAACCGCGCAAGCCATCGATCATGCCACGGCGCATCGTCTCGTCCAGAATGAGCCTGGTCACCGACCGACCTGCCTGACGGGCCATCGCGATATCTGTTTCGTTCGCCGCGCTGATCAGGGCGAACCTGTCGTCGTCACCGAGCCCATCGGCGAACGCCTCGTAAAAGGCTGTGATCTGCTCATCGTCGACACCGCCCATCGCACCGAACGCGGCGTAGGCCCTGCCGACGGCCTCTGATGCGACGGCGCCGACGTCGGCGGGAATGTGGATGAGCTCGCCTGTGTCCTGTCGCACGATCAGCGAATCACCTGCAACGAACGCGTCGGCGAGTCCTTCAGAGACGTGGGTCACGCGGGTGCCACCCCACACGATGGGCATTCCTGGTGTCAGCGAGGTGAGAGTGGTTTCGGTCATGTCCCCCATCGTACCCGTTCCCCCGATGCTGGTCAGTACGTAAGGACGGCGTGGAGCGGGTCGGTGAACCTGGCCCGGCCACCGAGGAACGTGAGCTCGATCAACATGGTCGCACCGACGACCTCTCCGCCTGCCTTGACGATCAGGTCACGCGACGCTGCCAACGTCCCACCTGTGGCGAGTACGTCATCGACGATGAGGACTCTCGCCCCGTCGGCGAACGCATCATCGTGGATCTCGAGCGAATCGGTGCCGTACTCGAGGTTGTAGGTGACACTGATCGTCTTGCGCGGAAGTTTGCCAGGTTTGCGTACCAACCCGACTCCTGACCCGATCCTCTCTGCGACCGACCCTGCAAGCAGGAATCCTCTCGATTCGATGCCGACAACGATGTCGACGCCACTGGCTATGAATGGGTCCGCCATCTCATCAACCGCCTGGAGAAAGGCGATCGGTGACGCGAGCAGTGGAGTGATGTCTTTGAACACGACGCCGGGCTCAGGGAAGTCCGGAACGTCGACGATGTACCTGTAGAGATCGACCATGGTTGCCAGGCTAGCGTTCGAGCGTGTCGGAATCGTTGCTTCCGGTGTCTCCCCACCACAGCGTGCGCTGAGGGAAGGCGATGACGATGCCGCGTTCTGCGAACACGATCGCTATCGACCGGCCGACAGCATCGACGGCACGCATCTGCTCGAGGATCCCCGGATCGTGCCAGAACAGGAGCTGGAAGTCGACCGAGTTGTCACCGAATGAGGTGAACAAGACTTCGGGTATGGGTTGTCTGTGTGTTGTAGAGCACCGCTCGGCAGCATCCCTGAGTGCCAACCTGGCGTCGTCCAGGTTCGTACCGTAAGCAACGCCGACGTCGACGACAGACCGCCGATGGCCGAGCGCGGTCAGGTTCGTGAGGGCTTCCTCGATGACGACCCTATTCGGGATGTGGAGCTGTTCGCCGTCGGGTGTCTGAATGACCACCGTCCGACCTGTGATCTCGCGCACGCGGCCTGTGCGATTGCCGGTGACGATCTCGTCCCCGGCTGCGAACATCGGAGATCCCTGCAAGACCAGGCCTGTGGAGAAGTTCTCCATGAGCCCTCTGCCGGCGAAGAACGTCACTATCCCGACGATGATCAGCACCATCAGCGCCGGCACCATGTCGATACCGATCACGACGAGCGAGTACACAACGCCGAACAGGATGACGAGCCAACCCGCAGCACGGCCGACGATCGCCGCTATCTCATCCGCTACCTGGGGCAACCGTCCCAAGGCCCATCTGACGATCCTGCGGGCCAACCGCGACAGGATGAACGCTGCGACGAGGATCGCGACGGCCGCGATGAAGTCGATGGGTGTGATCTCGTCTGCACCGACGAGTTGTTCGAGGTCGTCCGTTGTAGGGATCTGTTGCCAGTACCGCATGTTCCATGTTCCAGGGATGATCGCGAGCATCCATGCCCGCTGCGCGCAGGATAGAAGGTCCTAGTCTCTGTCGGCCGTGCGGTCGGACCTATCCGTTGGCCAACTAGCGACGGTTAGCAAGTGACATCACGGCAGAGAGCACGATCGTGAGCACGACGGAGCCAACGATCGAGATGTTCCACCCGAAGAAAAACTTCATCACGACGAGCACGAGTACGAAGATGCCGAGGCTCTTGAACGCCTGATTTCCCACGGATACCTCCAAATCGGCCTGGACACGAGCGTATGCTCGTCCAATGGATGCACCTTACATGCCCAGGCAGGGCTCCGAGCGTGACACACTCATCGCGTTCCTCGACTACCACCGCGAACTCCTTATCGACAAGGCGTCAGGACTCACCGATGAGGAACTCCACACGGCCGTTGCGCCGTCGAGTCTCACGCTCGGCGGACTGATCAATCACATGGCGTTGGTGGAGGACCATTGGTTCACACGCGAGTTCGCTGGGGCACCCCAGACAGAACCCTGGGCGAGTGCGCCCTGGGATGAGGACTGGGACTGGGAGTTCACGTCCGCACCCCAGGTACACACCGCCGATCTGTTCCAGCGGTATCGAGATGCGATCGCCCGCAGCACGGCGATCGTCGACGCAGTCGACGACCTCGGCGCCCTCTCGCAGAGATCACACCGCGACGGAGATGCGTGGTCCATGCGATGGATCCTGATCCACATGATCGAGGAAACAGCGCGCCATTGTGGCCACGCCGATTTCATCCGCGAAGCCCTCGACGGCTCCGTCGGCGACTTCAGGTCGACAGAGAGCTAACCCAGGGCGTGATCCAGATCCGCCACGATGTCGTCTGCTGATTCGAGTCCCACGGAGATCCTGATCAGACCTTCGGTGATGCCAGATGCCTCACGCTCAGCGGGTTCCACGACCCTGTGCGTCATCGACGCGGGGTGTTCGACCAGGGTGTCGATGTTCCCGAGGCTGACCGCGAGCGTGCACAGTTGGATGCGGTCCAGGAACCGTGACGCGGCCTCGTAACTGCCGAGGTCGAACGCAACCATGGCCCCGTAGCCGTCCATCTGTCGCTTGGCGAGGCCATGCTGGGGGTGGCTCTCGAGGCCCGGGTACATCGTCTGGTCAACCGACCGGTGGTCTTCGAGGAACCGGGCGACCACCATGGCGTTCGTGCTGTGCTCGCGCATACGCAGCGGGAGCGTCTTGAGGCCGAGGTTGGTCAGCCAGCAATCGAAGGGACTCGGTACCCCGCCGATGAACCTGATGAGAGACGCGATTCGCTCCTCCATGAGGTGCTCGTCGTTGCTCACGACCGCACCGCCGATGACGGTCCCATGGCCGTTGATGTACTTGGTGGTGCTGTGCACGACCACATCTGCCCCGTGTTCCAGGGGGCGCTGGAGAACAGGTGTCGCAAAGGTGTTGTCGACCACGACCCTGGCGCCGTGGGCATGGGCGATCTGTGCGGTTGCGGCGATGTCGACCAGCGTCATCGTCGGGTTCGCCGGAGTCTCGAGGTACACCACCGTTGTCGATGGATGAGCCTCGAGTTCCCGTTCCAGGGACTCTGGGTGGAGGCCCGCGATACGCGTGTTCGTAACGCCGTACTGCGGGAGCACGTCCGTGATCAGGTGGTCTGCGGACCCGTACAGGACCTGCTGGGCGATGATGTGGTCCCCGGCGATCGCGAGACCCATCAGCGCCGCACTGATCGCGGCCATGCCTGATCCGAAGATCTCGGCAGCGACGCCGGCGGCGCCGTTCTCTAGTCCGTGTGACTCGAGGGCGGCCAGTTTGGTCGCCAAAGCGGTGCGAGCCGGATTGCCACCTCTGGCGTAGATGTAGGCGTCGCTTTCGCCATCGGCGAACGCTTCAACACCCTTCATGCCATCGAACGTGTAGGTGGAGGTCTGGTAGATCGGAGCGATGTGCGCGCCGGAGGAATCGTGGATCTCCCCTGCGTGGATCGCTTCAGTTGCCATCGATCGAGATTGGCCGGCAGTCATACAGAACCCTTCGTATGGACGGTGAATCTCCATCGTAGACCGGGTATGACCGCCCCGATGAACGGGACGGACGACCACCACACAGGCTCCGGTCTCCCCCGCTTGCCCGAAGCATGGGGCAAGTCCCTGTACGCTTGGTTCGTCGACGTATCGAGGCCATCATGGACAAGAACGATCACTCCTCCGCCGTGCGGATGCGTAAACGCAAGAAAATCGCGCTCATCGCACACGACCACAGGAAGAAGGACATGCTCGAATGGGCGCGCTTCAACCGGGGACTGCTTGCGGGTCATGAGTTGCTCGCGACGGGGACGACCGGTTCGATGCTCGCCGACGAACTCGGGTTCGAGGTCGAACGCTTCAAGAGCGGACCGCTTGGAGGGGACCAACAGATCGGTGCGAGGATCGCCGAAGGAGGCATCGATCTCGTGATCTTCTTCTGGGATCCGATGCAACCCCAACCCCACGATGTGGACGTCAAGGCCCTGCTGCGTATCGCAACCGTCTACAACGTGCCGATGGCCAGCAACCGCGCTTCGGCCGACTTCATGATCTCATCTCCTCTCATGTCTGAGAAGTACGAACGGACGCTCATCGACTACAGCCGGAGGATCCGCGGCTGAGAGCCGAGGACGACCAACACGGTGCACTATCGGGTCGGTGTCCCAACTAGCCTCGAAAGGCCTCTGCCAATCGGATGGCCCCGTACACCCTGTTCATCGGGGTTTCGCCGTAGACCTGCGGATCTCCAGGGCCACATCCATGACGTGCTTGGAAGACTGGGGACGGAGGCCCTTGACCACGTCCTGAAGCAGCTGGGTAGCAGCCACTCTGCCGATGTCATACGGCGATTGGCGGACCGTCGTCAGAGGTGGGTCGAGCACCGCCGACACACCGATGTCGTCGAACCCGACGATCGAAACGTCTTCGGGCACGCGCCAACCCCGATCTCGAAGCGCCGTCATCGCTCCCAGAGCCATGAGATCGTTGAGGGCACACACCGCAGTGTATGGATGGTCACCATCAGGGGGGTGTGCCTCGACAGCGGTCGATCCGCCGACCTCTATGTAACCTCCCTCGACCACCACCGTCGTCCCCGTGAACGCCTCCGCGAACCCAGCGGCGCGCTCTTGTGAGCCCACCAGGGAGTCATGGCCGGTGATGACAAGTGCCGATACGTGGCCAAGAGCGGACAGATGACTTCCGAGAAGTCTTCCTCCGGCACGGTGGTCGGCACCCACCACGATCGTTTCCACGGAGTCGATCGGCTCGTCGACAAGCGCTATCGGAATTCGCTCCGCGAGATCTCTGAGTACGGAATTGTCCGGTGGGGCGCCCGCTGCATACACGAGGGCATCGACCCCTCTGTCGACCATCATCATGAGGTGTCCCAGTTCACGGTCAGGGTCGAACCGGCTGCTACCCATGACCGTGCTGAAGCCGAACTGGCTGGCAGCATCCTCGACCCCGGCGATGATGCGAGCGAAGAAGGGGTTGGTGATATCGGGTACGAGCACGCCAACGGTGTGCATCGAGCCGAAACGGAGACTTTGTGCCGCGTGGCTGGGCACATACCCGAGTTTGTCGATAGCGGCACGAACCCGGCGACCCGTTTTCTCCGAAACCGGACGCTTCCCACTGAGAACGTGAGACACGGTCGTCGGACTGACCCCTGCTTCGCGCGCAACGTCCACGATCGAAGTCCTGCGCCGCTGTGAATCGCTCACGAGGCTCTCCATCCCCAGAAACTCACGGATCGTAATGTTCGATTTGATCTCCGTGTGAGACGTCTATGAGGCGCCCGATCCGGTCAGTGAGTTCAGCACGAACCGCATCGATGTCGATGGTCTGCAGCTTCCGGTCCTGCAGCAGGACAGCGCCGTCGACAACCACGGTGACAACATCGGACGCTCTTACACTGTACACCAGGGCAGCCGCCACATCGTGAATCGGCTGACAATGAGCCCCCGACATATCGACAAGGGCGATGTCGGCGCGTCGACCGACTTCGAGGGCACCGATGTCGTCGGCCAACCCGACGGTCTGGGCGCTCTGCGTTGTCGCAAGGTTGATCGCGTGGCCCGTGGTCAGCCACGTGGCATCCTCTTCAGCATATTTCTGAGTCAGCGCCGTGAGTCGCATGCTCTCGAAGATGTCGAGCGTGTTATTCCCCGCTACCCCATCGGTGCCGAGGCCAACAGACACACCAGAAGCCTCGAGGCTCCTGATCGGCGTCAGCGGTGCAAGCGCATGCTTCAGATAGACCTTGGGACAGTGAGCTACGCCCAACGTTGCCCGGTGTTCAGCCAACGTGGGAATGTCGTCCTCGGTGATCCCACAGCCATGCGCGATCAGAACTCCTGCATCCAGAATACCGGTCTGTTCGAGCACCTCGATCGGCGTCATCCCCCGAGAGGCGATACTCGAGCGCGTCTGTGCCAGGTTCTCGGCGGCGTGTATATGGACCCTGACACCCAATCGTCTCGCATGGTCGGCCGCTTCGGTGAGATCACCATCGTCACAGGTGTATGGTGCGTGAGGTGCCAGAGACGTGGTGATGCGACCGTCTGCCCCACCGTTCCATCTCGCAGCAAAATCAGCGGATCGCTCTACACCGTCTTTGTGCCCGAGCGAACTGAAAAAGGCCCAGCCGAGATTGGCTCTGATCCCTGACTCACTGACGGCTCTCGCTGCCGCATCCATGTAGAAATAGTGGTCGGCGAAGCAGGTGACACCGCTCGAGATCATCTCTGCACAGGCCAGCAACGTGCCGAGATAGACGTCCTCCTCTGTGAGGTTCACCTCCATCGGCCACACGTACTTGTTGAACCAACCGTGGACCGGCACATCCTCGGCAACCCCTCGAAAGAGTGTCATGGCGGCGTGCGTGTGGCCATTGATCAAACCAGGGATCGCAACCAGTCCGGATGCATCGATCACCTCGATAGCGGGTACCGGTGGATGCTCGTCAGGCCCCACGAACGTGATCACACCATCCGTGATACCGATCGTCGTGTTCGGTGCGAAACGGGGATCGCGAGTGTCGTTCTCCCTCAGAGCAGTGCAGCCTCTGATGACCAGGTCGAACGTACGCTGTTGCATGCTCATGTCGTCTCTTCAACAGGATACGGCTGGCCGATAGCAGCTGGTGGGATCGCCTTCTTTATGAACCCGGCCAATGCGATCAAGGTCACGACGTACGGTGCCATGAGCAGGAAGTCGCTTGGAACGTTCAGACCGCTGTTCTGGAGCGCTATCTGTGCAGCATCCGCGAATCCGAACAGGAGTGCAGCCCCGAACGCCGGCCAGGGCCTCCAATTGCCGAAGATGACAGCGGCCAGAGCGATAAATCCGCGGCCCGCGGTCATTCCTTCGCTGAAGAAATTGAGCTGGCCGAGCGACAGGTATGCACCGGCGAGGCCAGCGAACACGCCAGACATCGCCACGCCGATGTACCGGACACGGTGAACGTTGACGCCCACAGTGTCGATCGCTTCGGGTTTGTCGCCGGCAGCCCGCAGTCGGAGCCCGAACGTGGTGTTCTTGATCACGTATGCCGAGAACGCGACCCCAAGGAACATGACATATACCATCGGTTGATGGTTGAACAAGACCGTCCCGACGAACGGGAGGTCAGCCAGGAAGGGGATCGCGATGGGCTTCATGTCGGGAACGGCTGGCGAGTTTCCGCTGACGTTGAAGATCAACTTGAGCAACAGGCCGGTGAGACCGAACGCAAGCAGATTGATGGCAACACCACTCACGATCTGGTTGACCCTCATCGTGATCGAGAAGTAGGCATGCACCAGAGCGATAGCGAGTCCAAGGCCCACAGCCGCCAACACCCCGAGCAGAGCACTGAAACCTGGACTCAAACCCACAGACGCGCCGAAATTGCTGAAGATGACAGCAGCGAACGCACCGGTCAACATGATGCCCTCGAGCGCGATGTTGATCACGCCACCGCGCTCGGAAAAGATCCCACCCATCGCAGCAAGCGCAAGGGGCGTAGCAGCGCGGAGGGTCGCCGCAATGGTGGCGGCAGACAATATGGTGAGTATCACATCCATCAGCTATTCCTCCGATCCCTCAGCTATCGCCAACTTGCGTCTTCGAAGGAAGCCCAGGAGTTGTGGCGTTGCAACGAAGAAGATCACAAGTGCCTGGATCATGAGGATCGTATCGGACGGCACGCCCGCGATCGTCTGCATCCCCCTGGCGCCCTGAGAAAGAATGCCGAACAGCAGCGCGGCGGCGACGACACCAGGAACCGTGTTTCGAGCAAGGAGCGCAACAGCGATCGCAGTAAAGCCGAAACCCGGGTTCAAGCCCTGCTGGTAACGGTGGAACAACCCCAGCATGATGACGGCACCACCGAGGCCTGCGATCGATCCGCTGAGAGTCATGACCAGCACCACGATACGTTTCGGCTTGATGCCTGCCTGTCGTGCCGCGTCTGGATTCTGACCGACTGCCCTGAGCTCGTACCCGAGCGGCATCTTCTTGACGAGCCACCACATCATCGTTGCAACTATGATGGCGATGATGATGCCCGCCGATAGCCTGGACGGTGGAAATATTCTCGGCAGCATCGCCGACTCTGCGATCTGTGCGGTCTGAGGAATGTCCAGATCCGTTACCTCCTTCATCGGACCTGTGACCATGAAGTTGATGAAGAAGAACGCGACGAAATTCAACATGATGGTGCTGATCACCTCATGGACACCTCGTGCGGCGAGGAGGATGCCTGCAATACCCGACCACAGTGCACCGGCCAGGGCGCCAGCAAGCAACGCGGCCGCCACGTGGATGGGGGCAGGGGCACTGAACGACGCACCCACCCACGCAGCTGTCAACGCTCCCATCAACAGCTGTCCCTCGGCGCCAAGGTTGAACAGTCGAGCCTGGAAGCCAAGCGCAAGCGTCAGGCCGGTGAATATCAACGGTGTCGCGTTCTCCAGAGTCTCGCCTATCGCGAATCCATCACCGAGCGACGAAGAGAGGAGTGCTGCGTATGCCTCAATTGGGCTTTTTCCGATCGCCAGAATGACGAGTGCACCGATGGCAAAGGCGAGAGCGAGGGCAACGAGCGACTGGCCAAGGTAAATCAGTCCGGGGGGCAGCCGACTCTGGTCACCGTCAACGTCGATCTCACCAATAGAAGAACCGTGCATCTGGGTCATGTCGACACATCCGAATGACCGGCCATCCACAGCCCCACCGTTTCCAGCGAGGCCTCGTCCGACGAGACCTCCCCGATGATCCTTCCCCGGAAAAGTACGAGTATGCGGTCGCTCAACTGCATGACCTCGTCGAGTTCCGTAGAGACAAGGAGGACAGCAACATTCCTATCTCTCATCGCAACGATGTTCCCGTGGATGAACTCGATCGCCCCGACGTCGACACCGCGAGTTGGCTGAGCAGCTATGAGCAACTTCGGGTCACGACTCATCTCTCTGGCGACTACCACCTTCTGCTGATTTCCGCCAGACAAGTTCGATACGAGGACCGTCTCGTCCCTGGCTCGTACATCGAATGTTGACATCAGTCCACGGGCATAGGCCTTGATCGCATCGAAGTTTCGTTTGAGTCTGGTTGAGTACGCCCGATTACGATGATCGCCGAGAACGATGTTGTCTGCGATGTCAAAAGAGAGAATGAGGCCTTCTCGCTGACGATCTTGGGGGATCATCGAGACCCCCTGTTCGATGCGTTCACGTCGGTCAAGAGACGTCATCTCACTGCCTTCGAGAAACACCTGTCCCGAGGTCGGCATAGACAGCCCGCTCAGAACATCGAGCAGTTCATCCTGTCCGTTGCCCGCGATCCCGGCAATTCCGACGATCTCCCCTGCCTTGACATCGAACGTCACATCATCGAGGAGCCGTCGATCGGTGCCATTTTGCTCGATAGACAGATGGTCAACGCTGAGTACCGTCGCTCCGGGATGCGCCGGTCCTTTGTCGATCTGGAGCATCACCTCGCGGCCAACCATCATCTCTGCCAGGATGGGCGGGGTTGCCGCCGACGCCTGCATCGAGCCGACGACCTTCCCACGACGCATGACGGTGATCCGGTCACAGATACCGATGAGTTCGTGGAGTTTGTGCGTTATGAATATGACGGGGACGCCATTGTCGGCGAGGCTCCGCACGATCTTGTACAGCCCTTCGACCTCCTGAGGTGTGAGGACAGCGGTGGGTTCATCAAGAACCAGGATACGAGCCTCCCGGTAGATCGCCTTGAGGATCTCCACACGTTGGGCCATGCCGACAGGGATGTCCTCAACTGCTGCGTTGAGGTCGACCTCGAGCCCATACTGTTGTGAAAGTTCGGCTACCTGCTCGGCCGCTTTTGCCATGTCGAGTCTTCCACCGAATCGATGCGGTTCGTCGCCCAGGACGATGTTCTCAACAACCGTCATAGGGGGAACGAGCATGAAGTGCTGGTGGACCATGCCAATGCCTTCAGCGATCGCATCGTGGGCATTGCGAAACTCCACGACTCGCCCGTCGATTCGTATCTGGCCTGAGGTTGGCTGGAGCAATCCGTAGAGGATGCTCATCAGAACCGATTTGCCTGCACCGTTCTCCCCGAGGAGACCCAGGATCTCCCCCGGATAGACCTCAAGATCGACGTGATCGTTGGCAACGACCAGTGGGAACACCTTGGTGATCCCCTTCATTTCGACGACAGGCGTCACCGCCATGCACGCTCCTTGGCAAAGGGACGAGTGGGTCCGGATCCACGATCCGGACCCACAGAGGTTGAATTCCTACGAACTCGGAGGCACGAAGGCCGCCAGTTCCTCTTCGTTCGTGGGCACAACGATGTCACCCGAGATGATGAGCGCTGCGAACTCGTCGGCCTTCGCTATCACGTCGGCTGGAGTGTTGGTCGATGTTGTAGGTGCCAGACCCACGCCATCTTCAGCGAGGCCGAAGACCCGTGCACCGCCCTCGAAGTTGCCCTCGACAGCGGACTTGATCGTATCGAATACGGCGACGTCCACACGTTTCATCATGGATGTCAGCACGTTGTCGGGAGCGAGAGCCAACTGATCGGCGTCCACACCGATGGCCCAGGCACCTTCACCTTGCTCGATGGCCGCCTGGAACAGGCCAAGACCTGTGCCACCGGCAGCGTGGAAGATCACGTCGGCCCCGTCGGAATACTGGCTGATCGCGATCTCCTTGCCCCTGGCGGGGTCACCGAAGTCGCCTGCATAGTTGACGGACACCTCGGCGTCGGGGTTCACGCTCATCACTCCCGCTCTGAACCCTGCCTCGAACTTCTTGATGAGCGGGATCTCGAGGCCGCCGATGAACCCGATCTTGTTGGACTTCGTCATCAGCCCAGCCACGACGCCCACGAGGAACGAACCTTGTTCTTCTCTGAAGAGCAGCGACGCCACGTTGGGTGCGTCTGATTTCGCGTCGATGATCCCGTAGAACATGTCCGGATTGTTCTCCGCTGCAGCAGTGACCGCATCGACCATTTGGAACCCGATCGCAAAGGCGATGTTGTTGCCCTGCCGAGGAGCCTGGTCGAGGTTCGGCTCGAAGTCAGAGTTCTGAGCCGACTCGATCACGACCGTTCGGATACCGAGTTCCGTGGCGGCCCGCTGAAGACCGGCGTTCGCCGAATCATTGAACGACTTGTCGCCGAGACCGGCAGTCCCCGTTATGATCGCGGCCTGGAAATCTGGACCTGCCTTCGTCGTTTCCGGCGACGCTGCACCGTCGTCGCTCGAACTGCATGCTGCGGCCACAAGACCGAGAACGAGTATCAACAGGCTTACGCGAGCCAGGAACCCTCTCCGCCCCGTCTGGTGTCCTCTACGAATCATCCCGTCCCGCTTCATCTGGCGCCTCCACTGGTCGTAATCGATGTCTTCTCCAGCCCGGTTCTTCAGCTGCCATGTCAAGAGTCTGCGCAGCCGACCTGACCGTTCTGGTCGATGAATGTATCACAAACCACCGATGTGACGCAAAACGATTTGCGCGACACGGCTCCCCACGAGGCATCGGGTCACAGAACGTCTGTTGATGTCGCTTTCGCCGCCTACACAATGGCGCCACGCTACCGTCGGCACTCCCCACGTCCCCTCTGAGACACAGGAGCTCGCATCGATGGCTACTCCTCACATAGGTGCAGAACCCGGCGATTTCGCCGATTCCATCCTGCTACCGGGTGATCCCCTCCGGGCACGCCACATCGCTGAGCAGTTCCTCGACGACGCCGTGCAGGTCACCGATGTGCGCAACATGCTCGGTTACACCGGCACGTACCGCGGATCGCGGGTCTCGGTCATGGGTACCGGCATGGGGATCCCATCTGCGGCGATCTACATCCAAGAGTTGATCGTGGACTACGGCGTCGAGCGACTCGTTCGTGTCGGGACCTGTGGTGCTGTCGCTCCAGACGTCGAACTTCGAGATGTCATCCTCGCTATCGGTGCGTGCACCGAGTCCGGATTCAATCGCTCGAGATATGCAGGTCTGGACTTCGCCGCGACAGCCGACTTCGGCCTCCTCGGGGCGACGGCACAGGCTGCCGAAGTCATGGGTATTCCCGTGCGTGTCGGCAACGTCCACTCCGGAGACTTGTTCTACAAACCGGACCGCTCGGTGTTCCAGGCGATGCTCCGGATGGGAGTACTGGCAGCCGAGATGGAAGCAGCGGCGTTGTACGGACTCGCAGCGCAGTACGGCGTCCGGGCCCTCACGATCGTCACAGCGAGCGACCACCTCGGGACCGGTGCTCGAACGAGCTGGGAAGAACGCCAGGAGTCCTTCGACGACATGGTATCGCTGGCATTGGGAGGCCTGCAGACCGACACTACAATGAGCCGGCGCCGACTCAACGAGAGGAAACCATCCGAATGAGCCATGATCTCGCACCGGACCAAGCGCGATCTGGTGGTCTCCCTACCACCGGTTCATACGTCGTCGTACCCGACGTTGTCCTCGCTGTTTCGGGACCGGAGTACCACTGGGCGGCCGCCGTTGTCGATGGGACGTTCGCGGGTGTCGGACCGGTGGATGACATAGTCGCCTCGTTTCCACACGTCGGACGATACGACCTCCCCGGCACCGCTCTGATCCCCGGGTTCATCGACTGCCATCAGCATCTCACCCAGGCGTTCGCGAAATCGATCATCGGCGGTCAACCCGCACAGATCTGGAAGAGGATCTGGCTCCCCCTCTACGATGCAATGACTCCCGAAGATGCCTATATCGCCGCCAAGTGGACCTGTGTCGAGGCACTACGCGGTGGTTTCACTACGGTCGTCACCGCCGGCGAGATCGATCCCGAGCGAGTGGACGCAGTGCACCGTGCAGTCGCCGACGTCGGGATTCGCTGTGTTCTCGGGCACGAGTTCAGCGATCAGGCCGACTTCGATGGCCCTTCCGAGAAGGAACGCATGTCCACGGCTGAGTGTGTCGAGATGGCGCAGCACGTCGCCGCACTCGACACCGGAAGTTCGAGGATCACCACGTCTCTCACCTGTGGATCGGGCCAGTCTGCCTCTCGGGAACTGATCGCTCAACTTTCCGCGATGGCCGCAGACCTGAACCTTCTCTTCCAGATCCACGCCAGTGAGCACACCCCGGAGGTCGAGCGTGCACTCGACCGGTATGGTCTGCGCCCCATCGAGTTACTCGGTGACATCGGCGCCCTCGGACCCCAAACGCTCGTCGCACACGCCACTCTTGCCACTCCCGATGAGATCGGCCTGCTGGCACAGACACGGGCAAAAGTCAGCTACAACCCGGTCGCCAGTTCGTGGAAGGGGAACGGCGTCGCTCAAGCTCTGGAGTTTGCGAGTCGCGGGGTTCGCTTCGGCCTGGGTACGGACGCGACGCGGATGGACGGCTTCCGCCTGATCGATGCCGCTGAGACGGCACAGCGGCTCACGACCGGAATCCGAATCGATGATTGGGTTTCGGGTAGAGGACGGCTCTGGGTCGATGCAGCAACCGTTGCTGGTGCCGCTGCCGGTGGTCTCGGCACATCAACCGGGGCCATCGAATCCGGGAGACAGGCGGACTTCCTCCTCCTCGACACCACAGCACCTGAGTGCAGGCCGAGTTGGGACTTCGTGTGGGATCTCGTTCGTTCCTACGACCGGAGCCATCTTCTGGCCGTCTACATCGACGGTGAGCAGATACTGCTCGGCGGCAAACCAACG
Source organism: uncultured Acidimicrobiaceae bacterium (assembly GCA_964444875.1). Taxonomy (GTDB): domain Bacteria; phylum Actinomycetota; class Acidimicrobiia; order Spongiisociales; family UBA5794; genus JAMBLL01. Next base: position 17,093 of record CAYUJA010000003.1, read on the forward strand.
GCCTGGGATCTCGACGCCTTCATCACCGAGAGCGAACCCATCGCCAGGGATGTCATCAGGAGGGCCAACCTCGCCCTAATCAATCCGGCCTGGACCGACAGGCATTGACGCTGGCGCCAGGGTCCGCGTTCGTGCCGCCAACGCGTCTTCGTTGTGCCTCTCCCCCCATCGTCGTAGCGGTTGAGACGAACGATTGAACCCGCTCGTAGCCGTTCTCGGCCTCCTCGCCGGACTCTCGATCGGTACGGTCGGCATAGGCGGGGTGATCCTCGTACCCGTTTTGACGTTCGCTCTGGGATACGACCTGCAAACAGCGATCGCCACAAGTAGTTTCAGCTTCCTGTTCGCAGGCATCTCGGGAACGGTGGCGTACACCAGGCAAGGCACGATCCCATGGAGAATGGTCACGTGGATCACGGTCGGTATCGTGCCCGGCGCCATCGTCGGTGCCCGCACGAACGCTGCCGTTCCGACCGTGGCCCTGGTCTTTGCGGTCGCTGGACTCATGATCTTCTCTGGTCTCAACACGCTCCGGAACCGAACCGCAGACGATTCCCCCGGCGGTTCGCTCAATCTTGCTCAGATGGTGATCATCGGTCTTGTTCTCGGATTCGGATCGTCGATCACGGGAACTGGAGGCCCTGTGATCCTGGTCCCCATCCTCCTGTGGGTCGGTATACCCACGATCCTCGCCATCGGTTCCAGCCAAGCTGTCCAGATTCCCATCGCACTCGCCGCGACCATCGGATATCTGCTGTTCGGGAACATCGACGTCACCCTCGGGATCACGCTCGGCGTATCTCAGGCGGTGGGGGTGATGCTTGGCGCCGTCATCGCACACCGAACGCACCCGGCCAGGCTTCGCATGATGGTCGCGGTCTCGTTGATCATCGTAGGAGCATACGTCGGCATCCGAGCGATCACGTGAGCTGATTCAACCGAACCAGGGACAGACCGCGCCTCCGGAGAACCCGGACGGTCACCTCTTGCAACAGCGACGCCTTCCGAAAGCCGGCAGACAACATCGTGTGAACGGCATGTCGACCGAGAACCGCCGGCAGTTGATACCAACGGCCTGGCGACGCCTAGTCACCGTTGGCCCGGTAGACGCGTACGTCGACGCGCTCCATCGTGACGAGGCCATCCCCGATCATGTCATCGAGAGCGGGGAGGATGGCTTCGATCCTGTCTGCACTGTCGACGCATTCGATGATGATCGGGAGGTCGTCCGAAAGCCGCAACACATGAGCCGTGTGGAGGCGGCTTGACTTCCCGAATCCCTCGATGCCCCGCAACACGGTCGCTCCGGCGAGACCCTCGCGCCTGAGTGCCTCGACGATCGCGACATACAGCGGTTTGCCCTCGTGGCTATCGGATTCGCCGATGAAGATCCGCAGGAGGCGGTTGTCTGAGTTACTGATCATGTGCGTCCTTTCATGATGATAGGTAGAAGCCCAACGCCGCGAATGCCACACCCGCAGCGAGAGGCAGAAGAAGGTTCGCCACAGCGGCAGTCCGGTAGCCGCGCTCGACGGCGAAGTTCACCGTCTCGACCATCCATGTCGAGAACGTTGTGAGACCCCCGAGGAAACCGATGGCAGCGATCGCCACGGTGGATTCAAGACCCATCGAGCCGACAACGACGCCAAGAAGGAAGGCCCCGACAACGTTGACGGCGGCGGTGCCGACGGGCAGCGTCGAACGTGTCCATTGCTGCATCCAGCCAGTGAGGAGATACCGGATGAGGGCACCGATGGAACCTGCGGCTGCGGTAATCAGGATGAAGGTCACAATGCCCGCCCAAGGCGTTTACCTGCAACGGCCGCCGCCAGCCCACCGAGGGTCGACACAGCAACGTACACCGCGGCGATCGCAACGTCACCCAGATCGATCATTCGAAACACCTCGAAGCTGAAGGCTGAGAAGGTCGTGAAAGAACCGAGCATCCCTATCGCGATGAATTGCAGAGACCACCGACGGGTGACCGCTCGTTGACGTCGTGCGAGGTAGTACCCGAGGATGGCTGCACCAGCAACATTCACGAGGAGGATCGTCACAGGGAAATCCTGTTCGGACGGGCCCACGACGATCGCGAGCGCCCGTGCGGCCGAACCCACGAACCCACCGACGACTACCGCCACCGGCGCGCCGAAACGCCGGAACCGCCACCGGATGCCCACGGAAACCCGTCGATACGAAACTCGTCTCGGCATAACTCTCTGTACTGAATCGTCTCTGTCCAGGAGCCATCAGCCGTCCGGCGGTTTCGGCGAGCCCCATCGCCGTCACCCGGAACTCTAGGACAGCCAGGGATATCGCCCTCCGTCCCCCTTCTGTGGGCTGGAGTCGGCATATACGGGGTCTGGAACCCTGGGTACGCGCCTGGTTATGCCTCTTCGAGTAAACGCCTCAGGTCGGCGAGGAAGGCAGCGGCCGGTGCACCGTCGACGAAAGCATGGTCGAAGGTGAGACTCAACGTGAACTCCTTTCGCGGGACCACATCACCGTGCTCATCGAACCCTGGGACGACACGGATCTCCCCGACACCCAGGATCGCGATCTGGGGCAGGTTGATGATCGGCGTGAACGCCCCGACACCAAACGATCCGAGGTTCGTCACCGTGAACGTCCCTCCCTGGTAGTCCTCGGCGGACAGCAGCTTCGAACGGGCCCGCTGTGCGAGCGAATCCATCTCACCGACGACATCCTCCAACGATCGGGTGGTCGGCCCTCTGACCACCGGCGCAACCAGGCCATCGTCCGTTTGTATCGCGAGCGAGATGTTCGGAGAACCTCCGGGAATGAATCGGTCGCGCTCGCGGGTCCCGTTGAGCCGGCCGTGCCTTTCCAGAGCCATGGCCGTCGCCCTCACGATCCTGGCGGTGATGCGGTCTTGCAGCGAGTCGGTGGCATCGACGGTCGTGGTGATCGTGACCGGTGCCGTGGTCAGCACACTCTCACGCATGTTGCGTGCGATCACCGCACGCAGTCCGGTCAGTTCCGCGCCCACAGGCTCCGTGGCTGCTGCCGCCCTCACATCGGCCTCTGTGATCCTGCCTTCAGGGCCTGAGCCTTCCACCGCTGCCAGATCGACACCAAGTTCGCCGGCGACCCGCCTCGCAGACGGCGATGCGATCACGCGGACAGGTTCCGGGGAAGGCTCGGACTCCGGGGCGGCGATGGCACCGGCCGTTGCGTCCTCTCCGTCATCGAAGATGGTGCAGATGGTCGCTCCCTGACGGACCGGATCGTTGAGGTCCACGAGGCCGCGCACGATGCCAGATACCGGAGCTTCGACGTCGGCCGCGACCTTCTCGACCTGGATCGTCGCGATCAGTTCATGTACGTCGACGTGGGCTCCCTCATCCACCATCCACGCGGTGACGATGCCCTCTTCATCATCCTCACTCAGAACCGGCATCGCAACGTCAGCTGGCATCGATACGCCTCAGCTTGCCAAAAGCGCCTTCACGCCAGTGACGATGTCGTCGGTGTCGGGTAGCACGAACTGTTCGAGCACCCTGCTGTACGGGATCGGGACGTCCGGGAGCGCGATCCGTTGAGGCGGAGCGTCGAGATAGTCGAACGCGCCCTCGATCGCCGTCGTGATCACCTCGCCCGTCATACCGAAACTGCGGTAGTCCTCATCGACGACGAGCAGGCGGTGCGTCTTGCGCACAGACGCGACGATCGCTTCTCTGTCCAACGGCACCAGGCTCCTGAGATCGAGGACTTCCGCGGCGATCCCGTCAGCCTCGAGCCGTTCGGCGGCATCGAGAGCGCGGTGAACGGAGAGCCCCACGGTCACGATGGTCGCATCGGTGCCAACCCTGGCGACCGATGCCTTTCCGATCGGTACGGTGTACGCATCCTCAGGCACAGGGCCCGTTGCTCTCGGGTTGGGAGTCATCCACCCGAGGCCAAGCACGCCCTTGTGGAAGATGTACAGA
>CAYUJA010000003.1:21142-23997 GCA_964444875.1 uncultured Acidimicrobiaceae bacterium
CGGGTTGGGAGTCATCCACCCGAGGCCAAGCACGCCCTTGTGGAAGATGTACAGAACCGGGCTGTCATCTCGGATGGCTGAGATCATCAGACCTTTTGCGTCGTAGGGATTGGAAGGAACAACGACCTTCATCCCCGGGAGGTGAGCGAACGTTCCCCAGAGTGTCTGGGAGTGCTGGCCGGCGTCCGAGTAACCACCGCCTGCCGCCGTCATCAGCACCATGGGCACCTTGACGTTCCCGCCGGAGAAGTAGTGGACCTTGGCCATGTTGTTGTAGATCTGGTCCATGCAGACGCCGAAGAAGTCGACGAACATCAACTCGGTGACGGGTCGCATCCCTGCGATCGCAGCGCCGACCGATGCACCGATGAAGCCCGTCTCTGAGATCGGCGTATCCATGATCCGCTCCGACCCGAATCTGTCGAGTAGCCCCTCGGTGGAGCCGAAGATGCCCCCGTAGGTTCCGACATCTTCGCCCATGACGAAGACCGTGTCGTCGCGTTCCATCTCCTGGCCGATCGCCTCGGCGATCGCCTTCTGTGTCGTCAGTTTTCGCTCTGTTGTAGTGGTCGTCATCGGCATCTCCTAGGCGAATACGTGGAGGAGCGCGTCCTCGGGAAGTGGGTCTGGACTGGTACGGGCGAACTCGATCGCCGCATCTACCACTGCGTGCATGTCGGCAGTGACAGCGTCCTGCTCGTTTGGGGTCATCACGTCTTCATCAACCAGGCGGGAGCCGAACAACGCGAGCGCATCCCTGTCCAGCATCGTCTGTTTGAAGTCGTCCGAGCGGTACGCGTCCGCGTCACCTTCGAAGTGGCCCCACAGCCTGTCCGTCCTGATCTCGATCAGGCTCGGGCCCTCCCCTGCCCGTGCTCTGCGGATCGCCTCACCGACGACTTCATACACGGCAACAGGATCATTCTCGGGGATCAGTACCCCCGGCATCCCGTAGGCGCTTGCGCGATCGCTGTTGTCAGCGATCGCCGTGGCTGCCCCCTTCGGAACAGATATGGCGTAACCATTGTCCTCACAGATGAACACGACCGGCAGGTTCCACAGCGCTGCGAGGTTGAGCGATTCGTGGAACGCTCCCTGGTTGGCCGCACCCTCTCCGAAGAACGACAGAGCTACGTTGGACGTGCCTTGTTTCTTGAAGGCAAGCGCAGCACCGACCGCAACGGGCATGCCTTCGGCGATGATCCCCGAACACCCGAAGTTCGGTTCGGTCGAAAAGAGGTGCATGTGGCCGCCCTTGCCGTGACCGAGTCCGGTGTCCTTGCCAAAGATCTCGGCGGCCATCCGATTGAGGTCTACCCCTTGAGCTATGGCCACATGATGGGGGCGATGCGTTGCGGTTACGGCATCTCCCGGCTCGAGGTGCGGCATCATCCCCACTGCGACGGGCTCCTGGCCGGCAGCAAGGTGCATCTCACCCGGCACCGGGCCGGCAGCGATATCGAAGGCCGGCAACTTCTCTTCATAGTATGCAGCGCGAATCTGCTCTTCGAAGTAGCGGATCTTGACCATCGCCGCGTACATGTCGATCAGCGTCTGTTTCGGGATGTCCATGTCTCTCCTCCTGGACCCGGAAATCGCCGGATGCGGGAGATCTGAAGCTCTCGCACATAATCCGGCGTCGGCGTCGATCACATGTTAGCAGGGCACCTCAGGGCTGATCCGATGCCGATAGGTTTCTTGGGCGCGAGCGGATAGGGATGGTTTGGCAGACGCTTGACGGTGGACCCAGCTCACTGCTGGCCTCTTTGCCCCCTCCGCCTCGCAGGCTCGGCACCTCCCCCAGCAAGCTGGGAGAGGGAAAGAGCCGGGCTCTTCTCTCCCTCGGGCCTTGCCGGGGGAGATGTCGAGGAACGAGACAGAGGGGGATCTGACAACGGCGACCCGCAGACGAGCGTCCGCCTATCCGCTAGGCCCCTTAGTAGTATTGTCGGTGGCCTTCCAGCCGGTGATTCCGGTGCGCCATGGTCCGGCGTACCGAGAGCAATCTCGGGCCAGAACGAACCTCCACGACACACCCGTCTCCACGGATCAGTCGTCGCTCACCATCGAGTGCAACAACACGCGAAGCTGGCGCCATCTCGACACGCGACCCCATCGGCAGCACCTCGTAGTCGGCCACGGAGACATCGGCTACCAGCCCGGGGCCGAGCAACGCCCGGATCTGCCGTCCGTGGCCGAAACGGATGTGGCATGCCGATCCCTGGGGAAGGTCCCCAAAGGCTGCTGCTATGGCCGCGATACCGACAGCCGTCGGCCGGACGTTCGTCACGACCGCCTCGACGAGATCGTTCACGTCCCACAGCGCACCGGAACCGATCCAGGGGGTGTTGACACCAACGGCGTCCACTACTGCGACACTCGGACGATCGGCACCCGTGTCGACCGAGAGGACCGAGCAGCGGTCGAATATCGCATCGCCGAAGGTGCCATCGGAGGCCAGAGCGGTCGCAAGCCCCACAACAGTGGGTTCGTCCACAACGGAGATCGCGTTGTTCGTTCCCGCCGCAACCGGCACGATGGCCGCATCGGTCCACCCTTCAACGACCGAGCGGATAGTGCCGTCGCCGCCGACCACCACGATGAGGGCGGCGCCCAGATCTCTCAGCTGTTCGGCAGCCCTGCGGGAATCGGCTTCGGTGGACTCGGCTTCCATCGGCAAGAACTCGATTTCGGGTGTCGTGCCACGGGCAAGCCGTACAGCGCGTTCGACCAGTCTTCCGGAATCAGGAAGAGCCACGACCCGTACTGGGGGGCCGGCGGTCATACCGACGAGGAGTCGGGCGATCAGGTTCGCCTTCTCCTCGACATCGACGACCCTGGCCAACCCAACCAGC
>CAYUJA010000004.1:0-22379 GCA_964444875.1 uncultured Acidimicrobiaceae bacterium
AGGGGTACCGGCAGCGCGACGGCCTCGCATGGCACGACCCGAAGCTGCGGTTGCTGGATCTCCAATACCACGATGTGGACCCCGAGCGCGGCCTCTATCACCGGCTCGTCGCATCGGGGGGCATGGCCCGCCTCTTCACAGACGAGCAGGTGGAACGGGCGGCAGGCGAGCCCCCGGAACGTACCAGGGCCTATTTCCGCGGCAGGTGCGTGGCGCGTTTTCCCGACGATGTGGTCTCGGCCAACTGGGACTCGATCATCTTCGATGTGGGCGGGGAGACGCTGAAGCGGGTGCCTATGATGAACCCGCTTCGTGGCGGCAAGGATCGAGTGGCCGATATCATCGATGGATCGGCGTCGGCCGCCGATTTGGTGAGAGCGCTGGGAGGCGACGATGGCTGAGCGGGAACGGAAACAGCGCAAGGTCGATCGATCCGAGCGGAATTCCGAGGTCGCCGCAACCGAGGACGCCAGGGTCGGAGACGACTTGACGGGCAAGATCGACGACCTGCTCGACGAGATCGACAGCGTGCTCGAGGAGAACGCTGAGGAGTTCGTCAAGAACTACGTCCAGAAGGGCGGCCAATGACAGCCGACAACCCTGCTGTCGGCCCGCTGCGGATAGGCGAAACCGTCGCCGACGCCTCGTTCCTGTCGATCCTCGAGGCTCGCGGGATGGCGCCCCGTTGGGATGCGGGCGGCAGGGTGAACCCTCCGGTTCCCGAGGCGACAACCGTTCTCGCGTTGACCTGGGCAGACGGTGTGCTCATGGCCGGCGATCGCAGAGCGACCGCCGGCAACGTCATCGCGCACACCAGGATCCGCAAGGTCTACGCCGCAGACGAATATTCAGCTGTTGCGATATCCGGCACTGCGGGCATGGCCGTTGAACTGATCAAACTCTTCCAGACGGAACTCGAACACTACGAGAAGATCGAAGGCACACACCTGAGCCTGGAGGGAAAGGCGAACTATCTCGCCAGGATGGTGCGGGGAAACCTCACACTCGCGTTCCAGGGCCTCATCGTGATCCCATTGTTCGCCGGGTACGACATCAAGACCGGAACGGGCAGGTTGTTCTCGTTCGACGTCGTCGGCGGAAGATACGACGAACTCAACTACGCCACCACTGGTTCAGGCGGCATGGAGGCACGCAGTTTCCTGAAATCCGTCTGGAGACCGGGTCTCACCAAGGACGAGGCCCTCAGCGTTGCGATCGAGGCCCTCGTCGCCGCGGCAGAAGAGGATTCTGCGACCGGTGGGCCTGATATCAAACGTGGAATCTATCCGAACGTGCTTGCGGTCACAGCGGCGGGCATCGAGGAGTTCGATGACGAGGCACTCGCATCCACCTCAGCGAGCGTCCTGGAGGCACGGCCATGACGGCACCGTTCTATGTACCCCCCGAACAACTCGTCAAGGACAGGGCCGATTTCGCACGCAAGGGTGTCGAAAGGGGAAGACCCATCGTCGTCATGGCTCTCGACATCGGCGTTCTCCTCATCGGGGAGAACGCATCGCCATCGCTGCGAAAGATCGGAGAGATCTACGACCGTATCGCCTTTGCAGGTGTCGGGCGATTCAACGAGTTCGAAACGCTTCGCGTCGCCGGAGTCAGGTACTCTGATCTCAAGGGATACTCCTATGCGCGCGCCGATGTCACCGCCAAGGGACTCGCCAACGCCTATTCACAGACGCTCGGGCAGATCTTCACCCACGAGGTGAAACCCTATGAGGTGGATATCGTCGTCGCTGAACTCGGCGAGACGGCTGACATCGACCGCCTGTTCCGTATCCGATTCGATGGAACGATCCTCGACGCCGGGCCTATCGCAGTGCTCGGCGCGGGTGAGGACCTGATCGCTGCGGGCGTCGAGCAGGCACATCGAAGCGATCTCACGCTCGAAGAGGCGCTCACAGCAACAACCGGGCTGATCGCCGAGGTGATGGAGAGGGAGATCGCACCAACGGCATGGGAGGCGGGGTTCCTCCAGCGCACGGCCGCACGGCGCACGTTCCGCCGACTCACCCCCGACGAGGTAGCTGAAGCGATAACGTAATACGTATTTCATCTGGCATCTGCTTACCGCTCCCCGCGGTACTCTCAGGGCGTGAAACGACGGATCTTCGGAATCGAAAACGAATACGGTGTCACCTGTGTCCTGCGCGGCCAGAGGCGCCTGTCACCAGACGAGGTCGCCAGGTATCTCTTCCGAAGGGTCGTGAGCTGGGGGCGTTCGTCGAACGTGTTCCTCGAGAACGGCTCACGTTTGTACCTCGACGTGGGAAGCCACCCGGAGTACGCAACGCCTGAGTGTGACAGTCTGTACGACGTCGTTGCACATGACAGGGCAGGGGAGCGCATCCTCGAAGGACTCGTCGCATCGGCAGAGCAGCGCCTTGCTGAGGAGGGCATCCGCGGCGACATCTACCTCTATCGCAACAACACGGACTCGGCAGGGAACTCCTACGGTTGCCACGAGAACTATCTGATACTCCGTCAGGCAGACTTCCAGCGCACAATCGACACGCTCATCCCGTTCTTCGTGACACGGCAGGTGTGGGCAGGGGCGGGAAAGCTCCTCCAGACGGCTCGGGGTACCGTCTATTCACTCGCCCAACGCTCAGAGCACATATGGGAGGGGAGCTCGTCCGCTACGACACGAAGCCGTCCGATCATCAACACCCGCGATGAACCGCACTCGGATGCAGAGTTGTACAGGCGACTCCATGTCATCGCCGGCGACTCGAACATGTCCGAGTACATCACCTACGCGAAGATCGGCACCACCGTTGCGCTGCTCGAGATGCTCGAAGAGAACATCATCTTCCGTGACCTCACCCTGGAGAACCCGATCAGGGCGATCCGCGACATCAGCCACGATATGACATGCAAGCGCAAGATCAGGCTCGCGAACGGCAGGGAGCTGTCGGCTCTCGACATCCAGTGGGAGTATCTCGAACGCGTGATGCGCTACGCACGCACCAGCGGCGTGGCCCCCGAAATCGAGCGGGCCATCGGGATGTGGGAACACCTCCTGACGGGCCTCGAGAAGGATCCGATGACCCTCAGCCGCGAGGTCGACTGGGTGGCCAAGTACCACCTCCTCGAGCGGTATCGACTCCGCCACGACCTGTCGCTGTCATCTGCCAAGCTCGCACTGATCGACCTGAACTACCACGACGTCAACACCGAGCGCGGCCTCTACTACAAGCTCGAACGGGCAGGCCTGATGGACAGGATCGTCACCGACGACGACGTCCAGCGCGCAATGGTGGAACCACCGGCCACGACGAGGGCGCGTCTACGCGGCGAATTCATCAAAGCCGCCAAAGCGAAGAACCGTGACTTCACCGTGGACTGGGTGCATCTCAAGCTCAACGACCAGGCCCAACGCACCGTCTTGTGCAAGGATCCGTTCAAGGCGTACGACGAACGTGTGGAGAAGTTGATCTCGACACTGTGAGGGTGCTTCCACAGCGGCGCTCGTGGCGATACGCTTGGTGGTGTGCAGAAGGTCATAGAACGCATACTCAATCTCCTGGCGTTTCTCCTCACGGTGGGCAGGCCGGTCACCGCAGACGAGATCCGCCACACCGTCAAGGGGTACGACAAACCGACGGATGAGGCGTTCCGGCGGACGTTCGAGCGGGACAAGGATCTTCTTCGGTCGCTCGGTGTCCCGATCGAACTCCGCCACACAGACATCTGGGAGGTGGAACTCGGGTATGTCATTCCATCGGATCGGTACGCGATCGATGACCCGGGACTCACCGACGAGGAACGCTCGGCACTCCTTCTCGCTGCCCAGGCGGTTCGTTTCGGCGGCCAGCCGACCGAGCTCGGTGCGATCTTCAAGCTCGGGGGAGCCGCACCGCCGACGAACGCGGGGATGGTCTATGCGGACCTCGGCCACGATCTCGAGCTTCTCGGCTCGCTGTACGGTGCTGTGACGGATCGCCGCCACACACGGTTCACCTATCGAGACCGCACACGGGTCGTCGAACCGTACGGCCTCATCCACCGGCGGGGACGCTGGTACCTCGCAGCGCCAGAGAAAGGGAAACCGGAGCCCGTGAAAGCCTTTCGCGTCGACCGGATGTCGGATCTCGTCATCGGAGACGAGACGGCGATGTTCGAGCGGCCGGTGTCCTTCGACGCCTCGAGGTCGATCAACACGGACATGCCAGATGACAGGACCCGGGGCCGCGCACAGATCCGCCTCGATGCCGACATCGCACAGGTGGCGATGCGACAGATCCCCGGTGCCGTGCGGATGAACGGAGGCGGGGACGGTATCCTCGTCGATGTCCCGATGACATCGCAACGCCGGTTGCTCGGATGGGTGCTCAGCTTCGACGACCGTGCGGTGATCGAGGGCCCCCAAGAGCTACGAGATGCGTTCGTGGCCTTCGTGAGGGGGAACAGTGACATCGGATAGGACCGCGAAACGTTTGACGCGGATTCTTGCGGTGTTGCCGTGGATCATCGAACACGATGGTGCTGCCACCGATGACGTCGTCGAGCGTTTCGGGTACTCCAGTACCGCCGAACTCGTCAAGGACCTCCATCTCGTGTTCATGACGGGGCTGCCGGGGTACGGGCCGGGTGACCTGATCGACGTCGACGTGTTCGAAGACGAGGTGTTCGTCGATGCGGCCGACTATTTCGCCAGGCCGCTGCGACTCACGCCGCCAGAGGCACTCGGCCTCCTTGCTGCAGGCATGACCATGATCGAGTCAGACCAGGCGCCCCCGGCGCTGCGCAGTGCCGTCGAGAAACTCATGGCCGTCATCGCACCCAACGCAGGAGACACGGTGGCAGTCGACGTGCCGACACCGCCGGATGTATCCCTGTTGCGAGACGCGATCCAACATCGCTCGCCCGTGCGGATCGGATACGTCGGCATGGCCTCGAACGAACGAACCGTACGCGTTGTCGAGGGACACAGTGTGTTCTTCAACCTCGGGAACTGGTACCTCTCTGGCCAGTGCAGACAGGCGGGGGCATCCCGGGTCTTCAGAGTCGACCGTATCGATTCCATCGAGATCCTCGACGAGACCTACGAACTCGCAGACACACCGGCCCAGACCATGATCCAGTACCAGCCGACCGAATCCGACGTACGGGCATCGTTCACCCTCAGCCCCCAAGCTCGCTGGGTCGCCGAGTACTACCCCCTCGACGTACAGGAATCCGACGATGGATCTCTCAGGGTCACGATGAGTGTCTCTGACCCACTCGTGGCCGCACGCCTGATCCTGCAACTTGGAAACGAGGTCACGGACATCGAAGGCGCTGAGGTCATAGATACGATCGCCGCGCTGCGTTCAGACATCCTGGCGAGATACCGTTGAGTGAACAGTGGAGAGGGTTGTCGGCTGTGGACTGCCGGGAGCCGAGTAGCAAGGACTGATTCGCAGGTACCATCAGGTGTATGGGAAGTCTTGGCACAGGCGAACTGGTCGTCATCGCAGTCGTGGCACTGATCGTGTTCGGACCAAAGAGGCTGCCCGAACTCGCCCGCAAAGCAGGAGAGATCCTCGCCAAGACCAGGGAGGCGACGAAATCGGTCACGTCCGCCCTCGACACCGAGTACGACGGCATCACCGCACCTCTCCAGGACCTCAAACGAGAGTACGACACCACGGTCAAGGGTTTCAAGGACGCGGCATCGAGCGTAACGGGCTTCTCCGTCGACCTCACGAGTTCCCCGCCGGCCAAGACGGATGCTCCATCGACAGTACCGCAACCCACCGATACGGAGGCTGAGTCCGAGGCCGAGGCCGAGCCTGAGTCCGAGGCCCAGACTGAGTCCGAGGCAGGGCCCGTCGTTGACAGTGAACCCGCGCCGCCGGTCGACACACGAGACCCGGGAAAGCAACCCGACAACGGCGCATGAACTCTTCAGCAATGCCGATGATGGCACACCTCGAGGAGTTCCGCTCGCGTCTCATAAAGGCGGCCATTGCTGTGGCCGTCGGTACGACGCTGGCGTTCTTCTTCAACCAGGAGATACTCGCGCTTCTCTCCGAGCCCTACAGAATTGCGGTCCCCGACGGAACGCTCGCGTTCTTCCGGCCGACCGAGGCATTCTCAACCGTGATGCGCCTGAGCATCTTTGGAGGTGTCATCCTCTCGTCGCCGGTGATCCTGTACCAGATGTGGAGGTTCGCCGCACCCGCTCTGAGTCCCAAGGAGAAGAAGTGGGCGTATCCGATCACTGCAGTGTTCGTGGTCCTTTTCATCATGGGCATCGTCGTCGGGTACGCCGCGCTCGAACGTGGTCTCGCGTTCCTTCTCGATTTCGGTGGAGACTCTCTGACACCGGTCATCGGCGCCGATTTCTACCTCAAGTTCGCCACGAGGTTCATCCTCGCGTTCGGCATCGCCTTCGAGTTCCCCGTGTTCCTCTTCGCCGCGGCGGCTATCGGGGCGATCAACTCGAAGAAACTACGCGACAACCGCCGGTGGGCATTGCTCATCATCCTGATCGCGGCAGCGGTCATCACACCATCTGGCGACCCGATGACCCTGGCCCTTCTCGCCGTTCCGCTCTACGTGCTCTTCGAATTGACGATCATCGCGATACGGGTGTTCTTGAGGAAATGACGGTGGCCAATCCAACGCCTTTGCAGACCTTCCTAGACGCGCTGGGGTTCACACCAGACCAATTCCAGGTCGACGCCCTGGCCTCGGTCGAAGCCGGCCACTCTGTCGTTGTCACCGCTCCGACCGGTGCGGGAAAGACCGTTGTCGCAGAGGGTGCGGTCGCAATCACCGTTGCGGGCGGGCGTCGGGCCTTCTACACGACGCCGATCAAGGCACTCTCCAACCAGAAGTTCAACGACCTCGTCGATGTCTGGGGTCCGGACGACGTCGGACTACTCACGGGTGACAACGTCGTCAACGGTGATGCCCCGATCGTCGTGATGACGACCGAGGTACTCCGCAACATGATCTACGAGGGCTCGAGCGCGCTCGCCTCCCTCGGGATCGTGATCCTCGACGAGGTCCACTATCTCGCAGACAGGAATCGGGGATCGGTGTGGGAGGAGGTGATCATCCACCTCGATGCATCGGTACCGATCGTGTGCCTCTCTGCGACCATCGCAAACCCTCAGGAGTTCACGGACTGGATCAGGACGCGGCGCGGGCAGACGGATCTCATCCTCGAGACGGTCAGGCCTGTGCCACTCACGTCGATGTACATGTGGAAGGACAGGCACCATGGCGGGTCGGTCGACATGCTGCCCATCTTCGCCAAGGTAGGCAGGGCGAATCCCGCGATCGACAAGACGCTCAGCCGTTCCAGGGGACGATTCCCGAGGTTCGCGACGCCGCGCAGGACCGAGGTGATCGAGTACCTTCACCATCAGCGGTTGCTCCCTGCGATCTACTTCGTCTTCTCACGCAAGGGTTGTGATGCCACCGCGGGCCAGGTCGCGTCGTCTGGCCTTGCACTGACCACCAGCGACGAACGCAGCGAGATCCGCTCCATCATCGACCAGCACGTCGCCCATCTCAGCCCCGAGGATCTCACCGTTTTGGGATTCGAGCGCTGGAGATCGGTCCTCGAGCGCGGAGCAGCGGCACATCACGCAGGCATGGTCCCGGCGTTCAAAGAGACGGTGGAGCAACTCTTCCTTGCGGGTCTTGTCAAGGTGGTCGCGGCAACCGAGACGCTCGCCCTCGGGATCAACATGCCCGCACGTACGGTGATCATCGAGTCGCTCTCGAAGTTCAACGGTGAAAGCCACGAACTGCTCCAACCCAGCGACTACACCCAGCTCACGGGGAGGGCAGGGAGACGAGGCATCGACACCGAGGGAACCGCTGTCGTGCTCCACACCAGCTACGTCCCGTTCTCGCGAGTCAGCGGGATCGCTGCAGCAGGAGCGAACCCGCTCAGATCATCGTTCGCACCCACCTACAACATGACCGTCAACCTGATAGCGCGCTACGACAGTGACACCGCACACGAACTCCTGTCCGCGTCGTTCGCCAACTTCGCGAACACGCATCGACGCGAGGCCCTCGCGCAGAACCTCGCTGAACGTCAGCGGGACCTGGCAACGTTCAGGGAGGCAGCGACCTGCGACCGGGGCGACATCTGGCAGTACGTCCATGACAACGACACGGCAAAAGCGAGGAGTGTCCATTCAGCATCGATCGAACCTGGAGCCATCATCAACGTCGACGGCAGGTTCTCCGTCATCCTCGCGCGCTCGTGGGGTGGCACGAAACCTCGACTGGAACTCACCGATGCCTCAGGGAGAAAACGCATCCTGCAATCGAGGGATCTGCCCGCGGGAACCGTGGTCGTTGGACATCTTGGGCTCCCCGAACCTGTCAACGTCTCAGACCCCGTCTACCGCAACGAGATCGCTGGCAGACTCGAATCGTTCGTACCTGTCGACGAACCGGTCTCCGTGTTCGATGGGGACCCGGGTGACGCGGTGGCCACCTGTCCGGACCTTGAAACGCATCTCGGCTGGGTCGGCCGCGCACGGCGCGCCGAACGCGACATCGCACGACTGCAACGAAGGCTCTCGAAGGGTCAACGAAACGACGTCGCCGCCGAGTTCGACCACCTCAGGCTCGTTCTGTCACGCACGGGATACACGAAGGGATGGTCGCTGACCTCAGCGGGCGACACGCTGCGAAGGCTCTACAACGAACTCGACCTGCTGCTCGCCGAAACGCTGGCGGCAGGTGTCTTCGATGCGCTCGATCCGGCTCAGTTCGCTGCACTCGTTTCGCTCTTCACCTTCGAGACGCGGGGCGGCGACACCCCCCAGATGCCACACGCGCCATTCGCTGGCGAACCCATCGACGCTGTGATGGAGCTGTGGGATCGGTTGACAGATATCGAAGCCCACGCAGGGGTCACGCCGAGCCGTGAGCCAGACATCGGACTTGTCGACATCATCTACGGGTGGGCGGCAGGACTCGGCCTCGATGAGATATTCGACGACGAGGACGTGCGGGCGGGGGATTTCGTCCGTGCGGCCAGACAACTGCTCGATCTCCTCCGACAGGTCCGCGACGGCTTTCCTGCCTACCGCGAGATCGCGGCGACAGCGATCGCCGCGATCGACAGGGGGATCGTTTCGTCTGAGGTGCGGAGATGACCGCACAGCAGTGGTGTGTACTCATCAATCCAGCCGCCGGCACACACGACATCACTCAAGACACCGTCATCGAGAAATTCGAGTCTCACGGCGTACATGCCGATGTGTACATGACCCACTCGTCGGATCATCTACGCTCAATGGTCGATGACAGGGTCGCATCCGGCGTTACCGACTTCGCGGTCGTCGGAGGTGATGGGACAGCCAACCAGGCTCTCGACGCCCTGATGAACGCTGCCACGCCCGATAGCCCCAGGATGGCGCTTGCCATCATCGCATCTGGTTCGGGAAGCGACTTCGTGCGGACCTTCGGGCATCAGAAGGGTCTCGACGCCGGTGTAGCTCGACTGAAAGACCCCGACCGCTACCCGATCGACATCGGACGTGTCACCGGTTCCTTCGGTCGGAGGCACTTTCTCAACGCACTCAATGTAGGTGTCGCCGCAGCATCGGCACGGACGGCGCAACGGCTACCGAGGCGTCTTGGAACGATCCGCTACACCGCGGCTTTCTGGCTGGCTCTTGGCGGGTTCAGCCAGGCTGACATCGCCGTTGCAGTGGACCATCACTCCTTCAGCGGTGAGGCGATCAACGTCGTGGTTGCCAACGGCCAGTTCTTCGGGGGTGGCATGAACGTCGCCCCGCGGGCAACGCTCACGGACGGCAGGTTCGACGTCCAGGTGTTCAAGGGTCCACGACGGCGTGCTTTTGCGGTGATGCCCCGCGTCGTGCGGGGCACACATCTCACGCACACGGCGGTGCGCCGCTATGTCGGCTCCACCGTTCAGATCGACGTTCCCGATAGCTGGCCGGTCGAAGCCGACGGAGAGATGCTCGGCACAGGCAGTGTTTCTGTGACTACGATCGCCTCTGCAATCGACTTCATCGCGTAATGGGGTTGACCTGTCACCAGGAATGAGTATGCTGCGCGCCGTCGAACCTAACCGAGAGAGACATGGCACCTGAAATCACGGACGAGACCGAAGAAGACACCAAAGAAGAGATCGGTAGCGCCGATGTCCCTGAAGTGGTCGCTGACGATACGGCCGAGGACGCCACCGAGGCCCTCGACGAACTCGAGGCGGAAGAGCTCGAAATGCTCACCGAGGACGAGAGCACAGAGACCCTCGTCATCGATGAAGCTGCTGAGATGCGCGCCATCCGCAGAGCAGAGATCTCGATGGATGTCGAAAGCGTCGAGGAAGCCGCCCCGGACGAGTTCGTCTGCACGAGCTGTTTCCTGGTGAAGCGCTCGAGCCAGCTCGCCAACAAACGCAAGAAGATCTGCCGCGACTGCGCGACATGAAAGTACCTGGTACTTGGTACCTGGTACTTGGTGCACGAAGACGGTATCGGGTGAACGATGCTCGATGAGCGATATCTCGATGATGCGGTGGCGCTCACACAGGAGCTCATACGCAACGGGTGTGTGAACACCGGAGAGCCAGGCTCGGGCAACGAGATCATCTCCGTACGCACGATCCAGCGCTACCTCGGTGACGGGAGCACCGTCATCGAGCCGCTGCCTGGTCGTGCCTCTGTCGTGTACAGGATGCAGGGGACAGATCCGTCCGCACCGAGACTCCTGCTCATCCCACATCTCGACGTCGTCCCCGCAGAGGGTGATGCCTGGAGCCACGACCCGTTCGCCGGTGACATCGACGATGGGTTCATCTGGGGCAGGGGAGCGGTCGACATGCTCAACGTCACAGCATCGATGGTGGCCGTGTTCAAGGCCCTCACCGATGGAGCACTGCCGCAACCAGAGGGTGATGTCATCCTCGCCGCCGTCGCAGACGAGGAGGCGGGCGGCATCTACGGAGCACAGTATCTCGTCGAACACCACTGGGATCTCGTGGTCTGTGACATGGTTCTGACCGAGGTCGCCGGACCGAACCTGACAGGACCCGACGGCACTGCCCTCCCCGTCACCGTCGCGGAGAAAGGTTCGGGGTGGAGAAAGGTCCACGCTCATGGAACGGCGGGGCACGGCAGCCAACCCTACGCCAGGGACAACGCCGTCGTGAACCTTGCACGGGCCTTCTCCGACATCGCGACAACACCACAGCCGATCCTCATCACGCCCGAGTGGAGACGCTTCGTACAGCACCTTCCCCTCGCCGATGCGATGCTCGAGGACCTCGTAGACCCCGAACGTGTCGATGACGCTATTGCACGCATCGCCGAGACCGATGTGACGCTCGCACGATGGGTCCACGCGTGTACACATCTGACGCTGTCGCCCACCGTGATCGCCGGAGGCGGGAAGGCGAACGTCGTACCGTCGACCGCCGACGGGGAGATCGACATCAGGATGCTCCCTGGCCAGGATGCCGGTGACCTCAACGACCACCTCCGCAAGATCCTCGGACCGGATCGGTACGACGCGCTCGACTTCGAGGTCGTCTTCGACATCCGAGCGAACGCGTCGCCACCTGAAGGACCACTCTGGGAGGCGATCGCAGACGCAGCGGAGATACACACCGGCTCCCGATCGCTCGCACCGACGCTCACCCCTGTCATGACCGACGCCAGGTTCTTCAGAGAACGCGGTATCCCTGCGTACGGGGTGGGATTGTTCGACGATTCCGTCACATTCTCTGAGATGCTCTCCATGTTCCACGGTGCCAACGAAAGGGTCTCCGTCGAATCCGTCCGCAGGACCACGGCCTTTCTCGCCACCGTGATAGACCGGCTATCCCCGCCTCGGAACTGAGCCGTATTGCGAAGATCAGCGGATAGGCGGACATTCGTGTGCTGGTGGCTGTTGTCGGATCCCCCTCTAGCCCTCGTACCTCGGCCCATCTCCCCCGCAGGACGGGGGAGAGATTCCTTCTCCTCCCTCACGCAGTGGGGGAGGTGCCGAGCTTGCGAGGCGGAGGGGGCACGTTCGCACTGTCGGTCGGAAAACAGAGAACGGAAAACGGAAAACGACCACTCCGAATCCGCGCGTCCTCTACGTACCGTGCAATAGGCAATACCTAGATCCGTGTTACGCCGTTACACCGACGAGGCCGACGGCCACTTTCGGGCTGAAACATGTCGTCTTCTCCGGGAGTACGATCCCGGCCGACGCCGTAGCGACGATATCGGCCATCGAGAGCTCGCCCATGATGGCTACCGCACACGCACCGCTGTCGAGCTCAGCGTAGGCATCGACCTCCCTGGTCGCGAACCCCTGGACCCAGAGGTCGAGTGGTTCGAGGAGATGCTTATCCAGCGTCACAGAACCGATCCGACTGCTCGGATCCGCCGCACGCACATCGTCGATGGTGACCAGCGCCGACACGCCGCTTCCAACGATCGCAACCGCACCGCCAGACACAGGGTCCCCACGTCGATACGGGGTGACGGAGACGCCGTCGGGCACCGCGTCGATATTCACACCATGGCCACCGAGAACCCTGTGCTGGGGAACGACGAACAGGCCTGGCGAGTCGATATCAACGACCATCGCGAGGATCGATGGTGAAAGACCGTTGAGCCCGGCGTGCTGGCGGACGGCTGCTATGCGATGATGTCCATCGATCACGACGAACTCCGTCGTCTCGCTCAGCTGGTGATCGTGGTCAGGAGGGATGGCTGCCACGCTGTGGCGTTCATCGCTGTACATCACGGTTCGCATCGCAGTGACGTCGCCCGGGGCGGGTGGTCTGGCGCCGTGGCGTGACGCAACGACGACCGGTTCGAGGAACGCTCCTGCCCTCTCGATGTCCGCGCTGCGGGCCGCGACCGCTGAGGCCATCACCGACTCGTGCATGTGGAGCGTCACCGCATCGAGGTCGAGGACGCCGACGATCCCTCCCAGCGAGGGGACATCGGGCCGCTCGATGACATACTCGACGTAGACACGTGGTTCTTCCACCATCACGGAGCGATCGAGCATCGCACGGCACCTGTGGTCCCCCCGTAGGTACGACCCCTCCTCGTAACCGGCGTAGAGAGCGTTCACCGAGATAGGATTGCGCACGCCAGGTGCGCGATCCGATGAGAGCCTCGTCGGCTCCCCGAACCCGGCTATCGCCTCGGTGGTATACATAAGTGGTTGGAACGGATGGAACATGATGAGCACGGATGGTACGTCAGATAGCGGCCCGTTGGGCACAATGGTCTTCGACCTCGACGGCGTCGTGTACGTCGATACTCACGGAGTTCCCGGGGCGGGTGCGGCGCTCGAGGCGATCGCGGATGCCGGATGGCACATCGTGTTCGCCACGAACAACTCCACGAGGACCGCAGCGACCGTGCTCGACCACATCGAACAGCGAACAGGTTTCCGTACCGACACCGCACAGGTCGTCACCTCGGGCATGGCTGCAGCGAGTTGGGCCAAAGGGGTACACGCCAGGGCGTTCATCGTCGGTGAACCAGGGCTGGTCGACACCATCGCCGCGGCTGGGATCACCGTCGTCGACGATGACACCGCAGACTGTGTCATCGTCGGTCTCGATCGCCAGATCAGCTACAGCACGATAGATCGTGCCTCCAGACTGGTTCGCCGGGGGGCGGCGTACATCGCAACCAACATGGATGCAACCTTCCCTACACGGACCGGTCCGGCGCCAGGGGCAGGTTCGATCGTTGCGGCGATCACCACCGCGAGCGGCATCGACCCGATCGCCTGTGGCAAGCCCCATGTTCCGATGCTGGCCCTCGTGCGCGAGATGGTCCAGGGCCCCGACGTGTGGGTCGTGGGTGACAGGCCAGATACGGACCTCGCAATGGCACGCAGGGCAGGCTGGACCGCCGTACTGGCGATGACCGGGGTGACCGACGATCCATCGACGATCACCTCCGACCATGCGCCGCATCACATCATCGACAGCATCGCAGACCTTCCCGGACTCGTGGGCACATGACCCCACAAACGCCCGCCCATGGGGCATAATGCACCTATGACCGACCGCACCGACCATACCGATGCCCACGACACCGGCACCGACCTCGAAGACCTCGCGGCCGCCGACCCTGCCGATGCGCCCGAGATCGCAGAGGTCCTCGCTGATCGTCTCGCCGGAGAACTCGACGACACGACCACGCCCCGTCCACCCGAACCCGGGGAACGATCCTGACCAGGCGGAGGCTCGACGCTGAACTCGTCCGGCGTAGGATCGTCGAGAGTCGGACCGAAGCCAAACGAGCCATCGAGGCCGGACTCGTGCGTGTGAACGCCAATGTTTCACCCAAGCCGTCGACCCTCGTATCGCCACAAGACTCGGTGCATCTCGAAGCGAAACCGGAACCCTTCGTCAGCAGGGCGGGTAAGAAACTCGACGCAGCGCTCGAGGCCTTCGCCGTTGCGGTCGACGGAAGATCTGCGATCGACGTCGGCGCATCGACCGGAGGGTTCACGGACTGCCTCCTCCAACGGGGAGTCGCGAGCGTCGTCGCCCTCGATGTCGGTTACGGGCAGTTGCACTGGCGGATCCGCAACGATCCGAGGGTTGAGGTGATAGAGAGGACGAACGTCCGCCATGTCGACGCTGGTGCGATCGGTGCGCCGTTCGACCTCATTGTGGGCGATCTCTCGTTCATCTCGCTCACAACGGTATCTGGCTCACTCGACGCGCTCGGGGGCCAGGATACCGACTGGGTGCTCCTCATAAAACCCCAGTTCGAAGCAGGTAGGGACAGGGTCGGCAAGGGAGGCATCGTTCGTGACGCAGGTGTGCGATACGATGCCGTCTACGACGTGGTATCGCATTTCACCGGCATCGGCCTCGGGCTCCACGGTCTGATCGAGTCGCCGATCACTGGAGCCACAGGGAACACAGAATACGTTGCATGGTTCTCACGTGAGCCGGGTACCGTGGGCGAACAGGCAATAGCAGCGCTGACCAAAGAGCAGGTATCGTGAAACGGGTACGCATCGTCATCCGCAACGACAAACCGAAAGCGGAGGAGATCGCGCAACAGCTCGTGTCGCTGTGTGCCGAGCGCGGCGTGGAGGCATCGTTCGGCCTCGAGGACCCGGAGGCGATCATCGCCATCGGCGGCGATGGCACGGTACTCGCCGCTGCATCGGCCGCCCTCGACCTCGGTGTGCCGCTGTGCGGCATCAACGTCGGGCGTGTCGGCTACCTCGCAGAATTCGAAGAGCCGGAGACCGCAGACCTCGCCGCGGCGCTCAGCGACGACACGTACACGATCCGATACCACAGCACGGTGTCCGTGTCCGCAGGGGAACACACCGCGCTCGCGATCAACGACATCGTTGTCGAGAAGGTGATCAGCCAACGCATCATAGAGGTCGCGGTGACGGTGAACGGACGGCCACTGGCGTCCTACCGCACAGACGGCATCATCGTTGCGACCCCGCTCGGCTCCACCGCGTACTCGCTGTCGGCAGGAGGGCCGGTCGTCGACCCTTCGCTCGACGCGCTGATCGTCACCCCGGTCGCCCCGCACAGCCTGCTGACCCGTCCCGTCGTGCTCGCACCAGATGCCGTCGTGACACTCACGGTGCTCGTCGACCGTCCCGCACGGATCAACGTCGACGGCCGCGAACTGTATGTCCTTCCCCCTGGCCAGGACATCACCATCCAGCGTGGCCCGTCGAAGGTCGGGTTCCTCGGCCTCGGGCGCCACCCGTTCCCCGAAGCCGTGCGCGAGCAGTTCGGCCTCGGCCATGCTGGATGAAATCAGAGCGCAGAACCTCGGCTTGATCGCCGATGCGGTGCTCGCGCCGTGCGCCGGACTGACCGTCATCACCGGGGAAACGGGAACAGGCAAGACGCTGATGCTCGGTGCGCTGCGCCTCGTGCGTGGAGACAACGCATCGAAGGGAACCGTCGGCCCCCACAACGACACCGCAGACGTCGCCGCACGGCTGGTGCTGCCCGGTGGGACCGAAAGCGTCGTACGCAGAGTGGTCACGTCGAAACGGTCGAGGGCGTACATCGACGGTGTCCCTGCGACCGCCACTGAACTCTCCGATAGGTTCGGTCCGTTCATCACGATCGTCGGCCAGCACGACCAGCACACGCTTGCAACGTCAGAGGGTGTCCGGCGTATGGTCGATGCGATGTTCACACCCCACGACCAGCAGGTCTTCGAGCGATACAGCGCTTCGTATCGCGAGTTGCAAGCTGTCGAGGCTGAGATGGAGATGCTCGGTTCGGACCGCAGAGGCCTCGAGCGAGAACTCGAGATGACGCGATTCCAGGTCGCCGAGATCGACGAGGCTGCGTTCTCCGACGGAGAAGAGGAGGCACTGCGCTCCAGGCTCGACCGGCTCCGTCATGCCGAGGAGATCGCCACCGAGCTCGCCGTGGTCACAGACGCACTCGGCGACGCCGGCACCGAGCGCACCATCAGTCAGGCTCTCACCGCGCTCGAACGGATCGCACGCCTCGATCACGAGGCCATGCCGTTCGCTCAACGACTGTCCCAGATGGCGGGCGACGTCAGCGAACTCACCGCCGACGTCGCCCGATACGGCTCGACCATCGAGGGCGACCCGCGTGCTCTCGCCACTGACGAGCAACGCCTGGCAGACCTCTCGGCTCTCAAACGCAAGTACGGTGACACGATCCCGGACATCAGCGCCTTCGCGAAAGCAGCCACAGAGCGGGCAGCCACGATCGAGGACCTCCTCGAAGCAGCCGAATCGCTGACCGATCGCCACCGGGTCGCCATCGCCACCCTCGAGGCCGCAGCAACCGACCTCACAGCGGTACGGACCCGCTGTGCAGATACCGCGTCGAGAGGTGCGCACCAGCATCTTCGTGATCTCGGCTTCACCGAACCGCTCGTGTCCATCGAGATCGAACAGAAGGCACCAACGGCGACGGGAGCGGACCGTCTCCTGGTGCTCTTTGCCTCAGATGACAGCCTGGAAGCCCGGCCGATCACCGCCATTGCGTCGGGAGGAGAGCTCTCACGCCTGGTACTGGCCCTGACGCTCGCCTCCGGTGGGGCCGATGCTCACATCGTCGCGTTCGACGAGATAGACGCGG
This sequence comes from uncultured Acidimicrobiaceae bacterium, assembly GCA_964444875.1. Taxonomy (GTDB): domain Bacteria; phylum Actinomycetota; class Acidimicrobiia; order Spongiisociales; family UBA5794; genus JAMBLL01. The sequence goes on from CAYUJA010000004.1 coordinate 17,093, forward strand.
GCATCGGCGGGTCAACGGCACTTGCGATGGGCAGGAAACTCGCCGCACTCGCGCTGACCAGACAGGTCATCTGCGTCACGCATCTGCCCCAGGTCGCCGCCTACGGATCCTGCCACTTCACCGTCACGAGGACGGGAACGACGGCATCGATCGAAGCGGTGTCCGGTGTGCGGCGCATCGAGGAGATCTCTCGTATGCTCGCCGGCATGGAGGGATCTCAGAAAGCCAGAAGCCATGCCGAGGAACTGCTCGCAGCGGCAGCCGGGGACCGACCAGGAGCCGAAGGAACGTGACGATCGACCAAGCCTGGTATCATCCGGTCTTCCGAGGCGGAGGAAGCACGTGACCAAGCACGTATTCGTAACCGGCGGGGTGACTTCAAGCCTCGGCAAAGGCATCACCTCGGCATCGCTTGGACGACTCCTCAAGGCCAGGGGATACCGCGTCGTCCTCCAGAAGCTCGACCCGTACATCAACGTAGACCCTGGGACGATGAATCCCTTCGAGCACGGCGAGGTGTACGTCACAGACGATGGGGGAGAGACAGACCTCGACCTCGGCCACTACGAACGTTTTGTCGGCGAGAGCCTCAGCAGGGACTCGAACGTGACGACAGGTTCGATCTACCAGTCGGTGATCCGCAAGGAACGCCGCGGCGACTACCTCGGCGCGACGGTACAGGTTATCCCCCACATAACGAACGAGATCAAGTCGAGGATCCGCAAGCTCGGCCAGCGCGACGACGTCGACGTCGTCATCACCGAGGTCGGTGGCACCGTCGGCGACATCGAATCGTTGCCGTTCCTCGAGGCGATCAGGCAGGTTCGCAAGGACATCGGCGATGAGAACGTGTGTTACATCCACGTCACCCTCGTGCCGTATCTGTCAACGAGCGCGGAACTCAAGACCAAACCGACACAGCATTCCGTTGCCGAGCTACGTTCCAGGGGCATACTCCCCGAGATCATCGTGGTGCGGTCAGACAGGCCCATCGATGACAGCGCCAGGCGCAAGATCAGCCTGTTCTGTGATGTCGAACCCGATGCCGTGATCAATGCGATCGACGAATCCAACATCTACGCCGTGCCCCTTACGCTCCATGAGGCAGGCCTCGACCGTGTCGTGTGCAGGGAACTCCGGCTCGAGAGCCCGGAACCCGATCTCGACGCATGGGACGAGATGGTCACCGCGATGGCAACACCCAGGGGCGAGGTCACGATCGGCATCGTCGGTAAGTACGTGGGCCTCCCTGACGCCTACCTTTCGGTCGTTGAAGCTCTCCGCCATGCGGGGCGCACATCTCGCGTCAGTGTCACCATCAAGTGGATCGCCGCGGAGAACATCGATGGCATGCTCGTGGACTCCTACCTCGAAGGCCTCGACGGGATCCTTGTTCCCGGTGGCTTCGGTATCAGAGGCATTGAAGGCAAGATCCAGGCGATCCGTTATGCGCGCGAGAACAACGTCCCGTTCCTCGGCCTGTGCCTCGGGCTTCAATGCGCTGTGATCGAGTTCGCACGCAATGTCGCTGGCCTCACGAACGCCCATTCGAGCGAGTTCGACCCGTTGACGGCCGATCCCGTCATCGACCTCATGGACACCCAGAAGGACGTGTCTGACAAGGGAGGCACGATGCGCCTCGGTCTGTATCCGGCCAAACTCGAACAGGGCTCGCTTGCGCGCTCGCTCTACGGGTCTGAAGTCGTGTACGAACGTCACAGACACCGGTGGGAAGTGAACAACACGTACAGACGGTCCCTCACCGAAGCAGGCATGTCGATGTCAGGGACGTCACCCGATGATCGCCTGGTCGAGTTCATCGAGATCAGCGACCACCCGTACTTCATCGCCACCCAGGCCCATCCTGAACTGGTGTCGCGTCCCGACGCCCCGCATCCACTGTTCGACGGCTTCATCGCTGCAGCGAAAACTGCAAGAAACCGGGTGCACCCGGCAAACGTCGACACCTCCGTCACGAACGCTGCCAATTGACCGACAACCACGGATTCACGATCGTTGAGGCCACGCCAACGGCCGACCTCGGGTTCCTGCGCGTCGAACAGCGCACGGTCCGCACCCCCGCGGGCGGACTGATCGAACGGGTCGTGATCCTCCATCCGGGTGCCGTCGCCGTCGTGGCGCTGTGCGGCGAGGACATCGTGCTGATATCGCAGTACCGTGCACCGGTCGACCATGTCATCGTGGAGATCCCCGCAGGCAAACTCGACAAGGTTGGCGAGGACAGGCCATCGGCGGCACGGCGGGAACTCGCTGAAGAGACCGGATACATCGCCGACGAACTCATCCACCTCACCGATCTCCTCACCGGTGTCGGTTTCACCGACGAGGTGATCTCCATCTACCTCGCTCCGTCGGTCGAACCGGGCGAGGCGAGTCCCGAAGGGGCCGAGGAGACCGCCGCCGTGGTCCACACGATGCCCTTTGTCGAGGCACATGAGGCGGTGGTCCGTGGAACGATCACCGACGCCAAGACGGTCGCCGGGATCCTGCTCGCAGGACAACTCCATGGAACTGCCTGAACACGGGCACGAGTTCATCGTTTCGCTGCAGTCTGAGCGGGGGTTGTCAGGGAACACCGCAGCGGCCTACGCACGAGACCTCGGCCAGTATCACGACACCATCGTCATGCGGGATGGGGAGATGAGTGAGACGACCGTCCAGGCGCACCTGGCCATGCTGCGAGAACGCGGCCTCGCCCCAACATCGATCGCACGCAAGCTCGCATCCATACGCGCGTACCACCGTTTCTTGATCGTCGAAGATCTCGCCACCGACGACCCGACCGCAGCCATCGCCTCGCCGACCCGCCCGAGAGCCCTCCCCAAGGCGCTCTCCGTCGACGAGGTCACCCGTGTCGTGGAAGCGCCGGACCTCTCTTCGCTCATCGGGAGGAGAGACCGTGCGATCCTCGAGACGCTGTACGCGACCGGATGCCGCGTGTCGGAACTCATCGGTCTCGATGTGTACGACGTCGATTTCGAAACCGACACCGCACTGGTGACGGGCAAGGGAAACAAGCAGCGCCTCGTCCCGGTGGGATCGTTCGCATGCCGTGCTATCAGGGTATGGCTCGACGATCGGCTCACGGTGCGCATCCCGGGGAGGGACCCAGGCAGCCTGTTCCTGACCGTGCGCGGCAACGCCATGAGCAGACAGTCGATATGGCGGATCGTGCGGCGGTACGGAGCTGCCGTCGGTATTCCACAGGCTCGCTTGTCACCCCATGTCCTGCGCCACAGCGCGGCGACCCACATGGTCGAAGGCGGAGCGGACCTGCGAACGGTTCAGGAGCTGCTCGGGCACGCCAGCCTCTCCACCACCCAGCTGTACACGAAGGTGAGCCCCGAACACCTCCGTGAGATCGTACTCACCAGTCATCCGAGAGGCATGTAATGCCGACACGGCGGCGCGGGACCAACGAACTGGGTCGTCAACGACCCGTGGTCGGGCTATCGTATGGGTATCGATCGACGGGCTAGGCGATACTTCTGGAGGACACCATGCCACATGTCGACCTCGACAAGGCTCGGACGTCGTTGACGAACGACCGCGCGAAGGTCCTTCACCAACTCCACGAGCTTGGAGCGGACGACGCAGGGAACCTCACAGGTGACGTCGACTACGGTGACGCCTTTGCCGACGCAGGCGCTGCTACCGCGGAACGGACCGAGACCATCGGCATCGTGCGGACCCTCAAGAAACGCCTCGACGAGGTCGACAGGGCACTCGGCAAGATCGACGACGGGACTTTCGGTGTCTGTATCATCTGTGGCAAGGACATCGGCGCGGCCAGGATGGAGTTCCGGCCCACGTCCGTGCGGTGTGTGGAGTGCAAGTCCCAGGCGTCCTGAACCTCTCGATGCTCCACCTCGCTCAACGCTTCTTCGGATTCCTGACCGCAAAGCCGCTCAGCCCGTCAGACCAGGTGTTCGTCGCTACCGCGCTCACACCCGGCCTCCTGAGGCTGTTCTACACCCAGCGTCGTGAAGATCAACGCCACGCCCTCGATGTGGCGCACCGTGTGGAGACCTATCCCCACCTCGTCGAGGCCGCGCTCCTGCACGACATCGGGAAAGCCACGATGGGCCTCGGCGCCATCGGGCGATCTCTCGCGACGCTGTGGGCGCTCACGTCGCTTCCGCTCTGGGGAGAGTGGCTCACCTATATCGAGCATGGCCGCATCGGTGCGGACATGCTCGAGAACGATGGAGCGGGCAACCTCGCAGTGTCGTTCGCACGACACCACCCGGGTGAGCCACCTGCCGACTGGGACACGCACGACTGGAACAGTCTCACAGAAGCCGACCACGCGTAGATACGCAGCACTTCGGAAATGAGCGGGGTCGGTGAGAACCGGGGAGACCACAGGTAGTAGTACGTCCTACGTATGACGTACTACGAAGTTCAGCGGATAGACGGATGTTCGTGTGCTGGTGGCTGTTGTCGGATCCCCCTAATGGTTGGCCCTCGTTCCTCGGCCCATCTCCCCCGCAGGACCGGGGGAGAGATTCCTTCTCCTCCCTCACGAAGTGGGGGAGGTGCCGAGCTTGCGAGGCGGAAGGGGCCAAAGAGGCCAGCGGTGACACAGATCCATCGTCGACGGCGTACCAACCAGTACAAGACCTCCGAGTCGTACTACGTGATTCGTACTACGTACTACGTTCCGAAGCAACACCCCGCTTAGATCCGCGTACGGAACGCCGACATCGATTCTGGCTGTCAGCCGTAAGCTGTCGGCTGTCGGCTGTGAGCTGTAGGCTGTCTTCTCGATGTCATTTGAAGTCCGCACCCGTGTATTCGAGGGACCCCTCGACCTTCTCCTCCAGCTGATCACGTCACATCAGCTCGAGATCACAGAGGTCAACCTGCTCGATCTCGTCAATGAGTATCTCGCCTACCTCGATGTCATGAAGGATCTCGACATCGACGTGACCAGTGAGTTCCTGCTGATCGCTGCGACACTGATACAGCTCAAAGCGAGGCAGTTGCTCCCCGATGACGAACCGATCGACATCGATGAGGAACTCGCCCTCGCCGAGGAGCGCGACCGTCTCCTCGCCAGGCTCCTCGCATGTCTCACGTTCAAGGATGTCGCTGCCGTGTTGCGACACCGGATGGATGCTGCCGGGCGGAACATCCCACGGACGGCCGGGTTACCGGCCGACATCGAGACCCGGGGCCCCGACGTCCTCATCCCTGTGGACGTCGCAGGGTTCGCTGCGATCGCCCCGCGGGTGCTCACCACACCGCTCGACGACCCGGCCGT
>CAYUJA010000005.1:0-7488 GCA_964444875.1 uncultured Acidimicrobiaceae bacterium
AGGTGCCGAGCTTGCGAGGCGGAGGGGGCCAGTCAACCCCTATCCGCGCATCCTCTACGTACTACGTGATTCGTACTACGTAGTACGCCCCGCCCCGCTCACATCCGAAGAACCGATTTCTTCGGGATCGCTTCGATCGAGCCAGATCCAGCCGTAGGGAGGGAGCGCGACCGTTTCGTCTTCCAGTCGACCCGTGCCCGTCATGTACGATGCCGGTCCGACGGGGATCGTGTTGCCGATGGCGGCGAAGTTGGCGAGGACCGTGATGGTGCCTCTCTCGTATCCGAGCACGGACCGGTTCGCCGTGTCGATCGGGACGAACGGGGCCGAACCGAACTCAGCCGGCCTGTGTGCGAGCATGGAACGTATGGCGTGGAGCAGCGACGTCGTGTCCTGCATCTGGTCCGACACGTTGACGGACGCAGGCGCGTAGGGCACATCGGCGATGACGGGCAGATAGAAGTCCTCGGGGGAGGCGGTCGACCAGCCAGCCGCGGGCGTTGCATCCCACTGCATGGGAGTGCGTACGCCGCCTCTGTCAGGGAGTGCGATGTTGTCTCCCATGCCGATCTCGTCTCCGTAGTAGATCACCGGTGTACCGGGAAGGCTGACGAGTACGGCGTTGAGCATCTCGATCTTGTCCCGGTTGCCATCGAGCAGTGGTGCGAGGCGTCTCCGGATTCCGACGTTCTTTCGCATCTGTGGGTCGGGTGCGTACGCCGCGTACATCGTGGCTCGCTCGGCAGGTGTCACCATCTCGAGTGTGAGTTCATCGTGGTTGCGCAGGAACATGGCCCACTGGGTGCCCTCCGGGATATGCGGGGTTGCGGCCAGTGTGTCGAGGATCGGCGTCACGTCGTGTGTGGCGAGCGCGAGGAACAGCCTCGGCATCACGGGAAAGTGGAACGCCATGTGGCATTCATCACCGTCTCCGAAGTAGGGCAGGAGGTCGGAAGGCATCTGGTTGGCCTCCGCAAGGAGGAGCGAATCGGGGTAGTCCCTGTCGATCGTTCTGCGGATCGTCTTGAGGTACTCGTGGGTCGCCGGCAGGTTCTCACAGTCCGTGCCCTCCTCTTCGAAGAGGTAGGGGACCGCGTCGAGGCGTAACCCGTCGAAGCCGAGGTCGAGCCAGAACGTCATCGCGTCCAGCATGGCCGCCCGGACCTCAGGGTTCTCGTAGTTGAGGTCGGGTTGGTGGTCGAAGAAGCGGTGCCAGTAGTACCGGCCCGCAACCTCATCCCATGACCAGTTCGAGTCGTGCGTGTCCACGAAGATGACCCGTGCATCGGAGTACCTCGATGGGTCGTCGGACCAGACGTACCAGTCCCTCTTGGTGGACCCGGGTTGGCGGGACTCGAGGAACCATGGGTGCTGGTCGGAGGTGTGGTTGACGACGAAGTCCGTGACGACCCTGATCCGTCGTTTGTGCGCCTCGGCGAGCAACTCGCGCACATCGTCGAGCGTCCCGTACTCCGGCCTCACCCGACGGAAGTCCGATACGTCGTACCCTCCGTCTCGCATGGGGGAGGGGAGGATCGGAAGCAGCCAGAGCGCCGTGACCCCGAGCCATTCGAGGTAGTCGAGTTTGCTCGTCAGACCGGCGATATCGCCAAAGCCGTCAGCATCGCTGTCGAAGAACGAGTGGACCGCGACCTCGTAGAAGACCGCCGTTCGGTACCACGGCTGGTCGTCTGACGTCACGAACGCGAGAAGACGCGCTTCAGGATGAACAAGGTGATCGCCGCTGCGACACCGATGGCGGCGGCCGTACGTGCATCGATCTTGACGTCCGGTTCGCCCTCGATCGTGCCCGCGAGGAGGATCCCGATCTTCGATTGTCGGGCGTTGAGTGTGTCTGCAATCGTGACCAGCGATCGTGAGGACTCGAGGTGGGCAGTGTCTGCGCTGAGCAGGACTGCACCGCTGCGTTCCAGTGTCACTGTTTCGCTCGAAGCCGCAACGATGCCGCCCTGGGTGACAGAAACCGTCTTGGCCTCGACCATCTGGGCGCCGCCCTGGGTGATCGATACGTTCTCTGCCTGGATCAGTGCTGCGCCGCCCTGGGTGATCTCGACGCTTTCCGCGATGACCTCTTCAAAGGTATCGGTGCGTCCGGACTGGCTCAGCTGTGAAGGCGGTTCAGTATCCATGTGGGCAAGCCTAGCTCGCATGGCGCAAAGGGCGCCGGGCGAGTCGCTCAGATATGTGTCACGGGATCTCGCTGATCCATCGCTGGGCGCGTCAGAGTTCGTTCACGACCACGGAGATCGGATAGTGGTCCGAGTACCCGTTGAGGTCGACCTGCTTGCCCATACCACCGAACCTGATGGGCTGGGGATAGATGGCCGTGGGGTCCGACAAGCCGGGGAACGACGACTCGATGGTCACGGAATCCGAGTCGAGTTCGATCGGGGCACCCTGGGTGATGATGTTCTCGTTGGCGAGGAACTGGTCGATCATGTTCGCCTGGTTCTCGTAGTAGAACGTGCCCTCGGCTTCTCCCATCAGTCGCCACATGAGGTTCCAGTACCGTGGACTCCTGCCCCGCAACACCTGCTGTTTCTTGCGAACGGCGAGTGCGTATCGCCTCATTGAGGAGTTGAAGGGTTCGTCGTTGAAGTCGCCCATCGCCAGTACAGGAAGATCGTCGCCATGGACCTCCCTGGCACGCTGGTGGAAGTAAGCAAGTGTCTCACCCGCGATCTGGCGGTATCCCTCGGATTCGAGTCGCCCACCGCTACGCGATGGCCAGTGGTTGCCGAACACGGTCCACGTGCGTCCACCTGGCTTGGTCATGAAGTTGACCTGCAGGATGTCTCGCGTGGCTGTTCTGCGCAATACGAAATGCTGGAAGACTGAACCGGGAGGCACCTCGAGCTTCGATGTCTCGTAGATGAACGCGACGTCGATGCCACGCCTGTCAGACATGTCTGCGTGAATGAGTCCGTACTGGCGGTCGGGGAGGCGGGCGTTGAGCCCATCGACGAGCTTCTGCATGACGAACTGGTTCTCCACCTCGCACACACCGAGCAGGTCGGGGCCGGCCCCATCGTTGAGCGATTCGATGACATCGAGCAGCTGTCTGATCTTCTTGTCACGCAGCGTGGTGGTCCACCCCGTCAGGCTCTTTCCGAGTGCACGTTTCAGCTTGTCCGTGCGTCGTGGCGAGTTGACCGAGTCGAACAGATTCTCGACGTTCCACCAGGCTACGAAGTACTGCGCCGGCACTGTTGGGTCCTCTCTGTGGGCCGTTAGAACGCTACACGCCGGGCCGCTCGATATCCACCATGTGCGGTAGGACGCCCTATACGCAGAGGCCGGCCTGAAGGTCGCGCACGAAAACTCGAGCGGTGTCACCGCCCACGACGTAGATCACGGAGACGTCGGCTAGAACCGGGGAGACAACAGGCAGTAGTACGTCGAACGTATGACGTAGTACGACCCCGGATCAGCGATGCCCCCCTGGCCCTTGTTCCTCGGCCTATCTCCCCCGCAAACCCGGAAGACCCCCTCTGCCTCGTACCTCGGCATCTCCCCCACAGGGCCGGGGGAGAGAGAGAACAGATGGATTCCTCCCTCACGAAGTGGGGGAGGAGCCGAGCTTGCGAGGTGGAGGGGGCACGTTCGTTTTGTCGGTCGGACAACGGACAACGGGAAACAACCGCTCTCTGTCCGCTGATTCTCTACGTACTACGGTATTCGTACTACGTTCCGGCGCCACCCCGCCCACTTCCGAAGTACCGTATTACTCAGTGGTGCGGTGCGTGCGCCAGTTCGGGTTCGTTGTCGAGCGTGCCTGCGATGTAGGAGGCGAGCGCCTCGCCGATCGAAAGGTTGCTCGTGAGCACGACCTCTACGCCAACGTGTTGCATCTTGGCTACGAGCGGCGCACCGATGCCGTTTGCGATCACGACGTCGCAGTCTTTGACGACTCCGACGACGTAGTCCGGCCTGCTGTGCTGCGCGTCATCGCATGCCGGCATGCCGGTCATGTCGCGGTGTTCACGACCGGTCTCGACGCCGCCGTCGATGTCGATGTCGATCACGAGCATCGTCTTCATGTTGCCGAAGTGGCCGGTGATGGTTTCGTTGTCACGGGTGGGGAATGCGATCTTCATGGTGCGAAGCGTAGGGCGCTTGAAACGATGTGATGCCGCCATGGCCGTTGGTCGTACGTCCGTAGAAGCATCCGCGGTCCGTACCGCACAGATCACCGGCTAGTACGCACCGCGTCCCAACAGCACTGCAGGGATCGTCTTGAGGAGCAGCATGGTGTCGAGCAGCGGCCGCCACTCCTCGATGTACTCGATGTCCAACGTCACGCTGGTTAGGAAATCCAGGTTGGCCCTGCCGGACACCTGCGAGAGGCCGGTGACGCCCGGTCGAACGGCGAGCCGCTGCAACTGCCATTCAGTGTAGAGATCCACCTCGTCTGGGAGCGGTGGCCTCGGGCCGACCAGGCTCATGTCACCGCGCAGCACGTTCAAGAACTGTGGCAACTCGTCGATGCTGGCTCGACGGATGAACTTTCCCACACAGGTGATTCTGGGATCGGAGTAGATCTTGAAGATTGGCCCGCTGAGCTCGTTTTGATCGTCAAGGCCGTCACGTTCGTCCTCGGCCGTTGCTCTCATCGATCGGAACTTGAACAGCAAGAACGGACGTCCATCTTTGCCTACCCTCTCCTGCTTGAAGATGATGGGGCCACGGGATGTCATTGCCACCGCCACGGCAGTCAAGATGAGAACCGGTGAGAAGAGAAGGAGGAACACGATAGACGCGACGACGTCGATCACTCGCTTTATCCACAGTATGAACCCGGGCGCCGCGATGAGTCCTGCATTCGCAGTCAACATCGGCTCCGGGTGTTCAACCGGCGGCGGTAGCTCCTGTATGAGGCTGAGTGTTCGTTCTGCCCCTTCGCCCCTATTCGATCGAGGACTTGTGTGTGGATCGCGCGGTGAACGCAAACTCTCTGCACACATCTGCACACCCTTCGTCCAGCAACCGCCCATGGCTGCATTCCAATTCACCCTTCAGTTCCCGCCGGAAAAGCCCTTTTCCTGCGGCACCGTCAGCAAGCATATCCCAACGCGGCTTAAGACGCAAGGCGGAATTGCCCGGGTGCTGTTGTGTGGTCTAGCGCGCTGGGAGCATCCCCTTACGGGGGGCCACCGGTCCCGTCGGTGAAAGGAGGTGCCCACGGCGCCAGTCGCTCCCCGGCACCTCCCGTGTTCGCTGGTGCGTTGTCGTTGACCACGTTGAGAGCAGCGTAGATGGTCTCCATGTCCTCGAGGAACGCGAGTTGTGGACCGTCGACCGCCTTTCTGTGTCCGACCATAGGGAAGCCCCACACCTGCTCGAACTCGTCCTTGACGCGCCCGTTCGGCCCCCATTCAACGGCGAACGCCGCAGTGCTCCAGCCGGTACCGTCGACTATGTACGCCCCGTAGCGTTGGAGCGTTCGTGCGAGGATCGCTGCAGGTTCCGATGCCAGAGCGCCGACGTCGAAGCTGGGTGGGAGAGCCAGCAGCGATCCCATTTTCGCTTCGGGCACCGAACCGCCGTACCCCTCGATCGGGTCGTCGAAGCCTCTATCAGGTTGCAGGGCAGGCCACCGAAAACCACCGTCGAGCGGTGATAGGTTCTCTTGTGAGTACACGTCGATCTTCAACACATGGCGGATCACTCCGCCGGGTACCCACTCGCCGAGACGAATCGTGCCACCGAACGCTGTCATGAACGATCCGCCGTGCGACCCGCCATCGGGAGCGCCCATGCCGCCGGTGAGGATCGAATCTCCTTGCCACGACTCGTTCGTGAACTGCGACACAGCCACCCCGTCTTCACAGATATGGAACGGCTGGGTCTCGAACAACGTCATGTCTGGCATCAGTATCGCTGCGGAATGGTTCGGCTTGGAGCCCGTGTAGCCGGGATCGGTCTGCCAACCCTCGGGGATCGGGATGTTTTCGGCGAGGACCTTGCCTGTGCGCGAACCACAACGGGTTCGTCCGTCCTCCCACGCCGCGTCGTGTTTCTGGATCGTCCTGCCCGGTGCATCGGGCGCGATGATGATGATGTCTTCCTCGATGTTCAGCGTTCGTTCTGTCGGGATGACCATATCGAAAGGCACCAGATCGGCCTGGTCACCGATCGGGGTGTTCCAGATGGAGTCCCACGGGTACGGCCACAACGTGGGGTTCCGCGAGTCGGGAGGCAGGTCGATCGGCTCTGGTACCTGGGATTCCATGCTCGTCTCTGTCGACGCAGCGATATCCTCCACACCGGACGTGGTGGTTTCGGTCGTCCCAACCGCAACGGTCGACCCGCTGCCGGATCCGAACGCCAGGTACCACACGAACAGAACCAGAGCAGTTCCCACGAGCGCTACCAGGGACCACGATCGCATGGTTGTTGGCCGGCTCATCGGGGCTCGGGTCGAAACGCCGACCGACAATGCCCTCCGCTAGCGGAAGCCGTTGCCACCATGGTCTGAGAACCCGACCCTTCGGATCTGAGTGGGGTGTGGCGAACAAGCCGGGGGAGAGTGAAGAGCCCTCTCTGGCCCTCGTTCCTCGGCCCATCTCCCCCGCAAAGCCGGGGGAGAGTGAAGAGCCCCCTCTGGCCCTCCCTCACGGAGTGGGGGAGGTGGCCGAGCGCAGCGAGGTCGGAGGGGGCAAAGGCACGACGGCCGAACTCTGTGGGGTGTTCTCGTCGACTCCGCTCACTTCCGCAGTGCCGAGAATCCGTAGTCAAGGATTGCACGAGGTCACGGCGGTTCCGTACCGGCATTTTCTTCGGCCGCTGTGTCGTCGGACTCTGGTGTCCCTTCGATCTCGCCTGATGCGGACGTCTCGTCCACTTCAAGAGATGGAGGGTCCTTCCTGTCCGCCAGGATGTTCCAGGCCACGAGGCCGGCTACGACGAGCACGAGACCGGCCACTCCCATCGCGACTGAACGTCGTATCCAGGGAAGCACCTGACTGACTTCTTGCTCGACAACCTCGAGAGAGACCTCGGGTGGCGAGGTCGTGAGGTCATATTCGGTTTCCGCTTCGTTCAGGGCGCGCTCCGCATCGTTCAGGGCGCGCTCCGTATCGTTCACGGCGCTCTCGGCTCTGGTCACGGCGCTCTCGGCTCTGGCCACGGCGACCAGAGCTACCTGCTGGGCGCGCACAAGCGCCTCCTTGTCGGCAACCAGTGTCGCGAAGTCCTTCGCACGAACAGCCGCCGTCGGAAGTTCGGCCTCGAGTTCGGTGATCGCGGTCGTCAACTGCTCGGCGACGACCGGCGAGTCCAGCGCATCGATGCTTGCCCGTTTGATCCTCAGTGAAACGAGTTCACTCTGGAGGGCCTTGAATGCGATATCGGGTTGGATGTTCGAGTTCTTTGCGATCGCCTTGGCGATATCTGCTTCTGCGGCGGCGACGTCTGCTTCTGCGGCGGCGACGTCTGCTTCTGCGGCGGCGACGTCTGCTTCTGCGG
>CAYUJA010000005.1:7588-21796 GCA_964444875.1 uncultured Acidimicrobiaceae bacterium
CGGCGACGTTGTCCTGTGCTAGCCCGAGACGGGTTGAAGCCTCCTCGATCTTGGAAACCCGGAGGAACCCGGAAGCGGAGTCGAGCAGCGTGAGCACCACGGTCTTGGCCACAGTCGGGTCGCTCGTGGGACTCTCGTAGGTGATCCGCACGAGGTTGGAGCTTTCGATGCGTTCCACCTTCAGGCGATCAGCGACCTGGGCGGGAGTCAGGCCACTTTCGAGGGACACGGTGTCGAGAACCGACGTAGTTTCCGCAGCGGCCTGCAGGTTCCGAATGAAATCAACCCGGTCGTTCGCTGAATTGGCGTAGCGGTCCGGACCCACGACTGCAACTGTTCGCAAGACCGTCGACGGCGGCGACATCGCGAACCCCACGGCCATGATCACGATGATGACCAGGCCACCAACGAGTATCTGCCATGCCTTGATGCGCCCCAGATAGTCTGAGATCTCCTTCATCTTCGCCTCGCTCTCGACAACATGGCGATGGCAGGCATACCGTCTCGTTCCCGGCACGTCGGTGCAGAGCCCTGATGGAAACGACGTCCGTTATGCCAACCCACCCGTCGATAGAGTAGCCTTGTGAGCCGACAACGAACGGTGGGTGGTCGTGGTCGATGCACGAGTTCGCGTCGTCGATCCCATCCACAGCACGGATGCGAGGTCACGTTTTGGACAGAAGCCCGGTGCCGGTGCTCTATATCGCAGGAACCGGTCGCAGTGGTTCGACGCTTCTCGCGAGTGTTCTCGGATCGGCCGACGGAGTCTTCAGCGCAGGCGAACTCCGCTTCACCTGGGAGCGTGGGTTGGCAGAGGGCGCTATCTGTGGTTGCCGTCGATTGGTCGTCGAATGCCCGGTGTGGACCAGCGTGTTCGATCACGCGTTCGGTGGGTTCAGCGAAGTTGACGCCGACGCGGTGCACCAGGCGCTCACCGACCGAACTCGCATGAGACACCTTCCGGGCCTGCTTCGAGACCGGGGCACTCCTGGAAGCGTGCCAGATGTCCTGCGCACAACCCTGCCCTTGCTGTACCAGGCTATCTCGACCACGACGGGCAGCAGGTTGATCGTCGATTCTTCCAAGTTGCCGACCTACGCAATCCAGCTATCGGAACTACCCGAGATCGACCTGCGGATCCTCCATCTCGTGCGCGATCCCCGTGCGGCCGCCTGGTCGTGGATGCGCCACCGGGCGACCAGAACGGTCACGGGATATGACGAAACGATGGATCGTTTCTCTGCAACCAAGAGCGCTTCATTGTGGAGCACGTGGAATGCCCTGACCCGACGGATGTGGCGATCGGACCCCGACCGGTACATGATCGTTCGATACGAAGACATGGTGACGGATCCCGGGAGCATCGCAAGCCAGATTCTCGAGTTCGCGGGTGTGCCCGACTTTGAACCTGCTCTCGTCGGCCCCCGGTCCTTGCATCTCCCACCGACCCACGCGATCGCCGGGAATCCGAATCGGATGCGCCACGGCGATACACTGATCCAGGCAGACCGAGAGTGGGAGGATGCAATGCCGACGCGCGACCGCCTCATCGTGACGGCACTGACCGCTCCACTTCTGCCTCGCTTCGGTTACGGGATCCGATCATGAACGGAAACAGCACGACCCCCGAGTATCCGATCCACTTCCTGATCGGTACCGGTCGCTGTGGCTCGACGCTCTTGCACGAGATGCTGTGCCGGCATCGGGATGTGGCCTTCATGTCCAACATCGACGATCGTTTCGGTACGGTACCGGCAGTCAACGCCCGCTCCGGGAGAATCTACCGGAGCCTCCCGCATCGTTTCACCGAGAAGGGCACGATGCGGTTCGCCCCGTCAGAGGGTTATCGGGCGATGTCCCGTGAGATAGGTCCGATCATGGCCATGTCGTCGCGAGATCTCGTTCACGCCGATGCGACGCCCTGGCTCACCGACAGGGTGAACAGGTTCTTCACCCAGCGTCTGGCAGCTCAACCCGAGACGTTCATGCTCCACAAGTTCACGGGATGGCCGCGGGCCGGGTTCTTACAGGCCGTCTTCCCCGACGCCCGTTTCGTCCATGTCGTGAGGGATGGGAGGGCAGTGGCGAACTCGTGGCTGCAGATGCCCTGGTGGATGGGTTACTCCGGACCGCAGAACTGGCATTGGGGGGAAATCCCCGGTCAGTATCACGATGCCTGGGAGAGTTCCGGCCGTTCCTTCGTGACACTGGCGGGCATCGCGTGGATGATACTGATCGACGCCTGGGAGACGGCCAGGGCCACACTCCCTGCTGGATCGTGGCTCGATGTCAGGTACGAGGATATCGTTGCCAGACCGGCCCAGACCTCCGAGGTCGTTCTCGACTTCCTCGGTATTCCACCCGACGATCAGTTCGCAGCCCAGTTGGGCCGTTACACGTTCGATGTCTCGAGGGGGGACGCGTATGTTCGGGAACTCGGAGAGGACGATGTCGCTCGGCTCGATGATGTGATGGGCGAGCACCTCACCCGCTACGGTTACCATGTTCACGGGGACTCGGGTGGCAGAACGTGACGGGGTTTCGGGTGGCAGAACGTGACGAAGATGGCGTCGGTGTGAGAACACGATTCGGTTTGTTCTCGCGTGTGACGGCAGCCATCGCGGTCCTTGTTTTCGCCGGTTTCCTCGCCCTTGCACTCGTCGGAGCGATCCCGGCTGAGCTTCTCTTGATTGCCATCGCGCTCGTCTCCGGGGTCGCCCTGGTCACGCTTGCCGCCGTCCGGTTCGAAGTGTTCATCCTGACGCTGATCGTCGTTCGTTCGAGCCTGGACGTGTTGAAAACCTCAGCCTCGGGATCGTCTGTCACCGACCCTGCAAGCCTCGTTGCGCTGTTGATGATCGGCGCAAGTGTGGCATGGCTGATCGCTCAGCGAGGTTCGGGCCCTCGCCGACCTCTATCCCCTCTCAGCCTGGGATTGGCGCTCTTCGCCCTGGCGGCTGGAGTGAGCGTGATCGGAGCCGCTCAGATGGGTCCTTCCATCGGGGTGTTCCTCAGAGTCCTCTCCGGCATCCTCATGTTCTTCGTCGTCGGCCGACTGCTGGCCGGGGGCATGCCGCTCAAGCGCCTTGTCCTCGCCCTGGCCGCATCAACCATCGTCCCCGTCCTGCTCCCCCTTGTTGGACTCCCCTTCGGCATCACCTTCACCCGGACCAAAGACGGCGTCGAGGCGCTCGCTTCGACGTTCTTCCTCTCGAACAACTTCGCGCACTACCTGGTTCCGTTCCTCATCGTCGCGCTAGCGCTCAGAGGCCAGGTTTCGGACCGGCGGAAGCGATGGGTCCTGACGGGTTTCCTTGCGATCGGGCTTGTTGAGCTGACGTACACGAACACCAGAGGGGCCTGGGCGGCCCTGATCGTGGGCGCCGTCATCGTCGGCTTCGTACAGCACAAGGGTGTCCTGGTCGGCATAATCGCCGCCACGGTTCTGGCCATCGCCTTCATACCGACTATCAATCAGCGACTAGCTGATCTCGGTTCCAACCCTGATCTTCCCCGGACGGAGAGCTCGTGGTCGTGGCGGGTCGGGCAATGGGAAACGATCATCCCGCTGGCTAACGAGAACCCGGTGACAGGCATCGGAATCGGGATGACGGCAGTGGTGACGCCCAACCACAAACAACCGCACAACGACTATGTCCGGGCGTACGTCGAGATGGGCCTCTTCGGGCTCGCAGCGTATCTCTTGTCCGTTGTGGGGTTCGTGTGGGTTTCACATCGCTCTCGAAGAAGGGCCAGAACGGCGTTCGAGACCGCGCTCACGTTGGGCATCTTCGCGTACTCTGTAGCTTTCGCGGTATCGAGTGTCGCCGAGAACCTGATCACGGGTGTGGGATGGCTCTGGTACGCGATGCCGCTCGCCGCCATTGCGAATTGGATCGCCTATCGACACGAACCACCTACCAACCCTCAACCGATCGTCTCTGCCGCGCCCGAGTCGGCTGGCGAGCGGTGAACGATCGAAAACCTGAATCGCTCGACAGGGCCGCGTAATCGATTGCCGGAGAAAATGTCAACCAGGTCCGCACTCAAGATCCTGCACGTCAACAAGTTCCTGTATCGGCGCGGTGGCGCCGAGGCGTACATGCTCGACGTTGCCGAGTTGCAGCGACAGGATGGCCACGAGCCAACCTTCTTCGCCATGGACCATCCTGAGAATCTGCCGTCCTCCAACGAAGCCTGGTTCTCTCCGCTGATGGAACTGGACCCGCCAAGTCGCGATCCGGTTCGTCGGCTGCGTGACGCCGGTCGGATCCTGTACTCGAAGCCCGCTCGTAGCGGCATCGAGGCGGTTCTCGACAAGACCCGGCCCGATGTCGTCCACCTCCACAACATCTATCACCAGCTCTCACCATCCATACTGCGACCGATCGCGGACCGGTCGATACCGGCGGTCATGACGCTGCACGACTACAAACTGGCATGTCCCACGTACCGGTTCCTCGCCGATGGAGAGATCTGTGAGGCGTGTCTCGGTGGCAGGTTCCAGAACGCGGTGAAGCGCCGCTGCAACCAGGGTTCTCTGCTCGGAAGTGGCCTCCTGGCGGTCGAGACTGCGCTCCACCGCGCAACGGGTGCATACGACCCGGTGGATGTCTTCATCTGTCCCAGTCAGTTCATGGCCGACAAGATGCGCGCCGCAGGCGTGTTCCCGGATCGGCTCGCACATCTCAACCACTTCGTCGACGTCGTCAGGACACAGCCAGCCGAGGCGCCGGGCGAGGGCGTGTTGTATGCAGGTCGTCTGTCCGGAGAGAAGGGCGTTGACACACTGATCGATGCCGTGGGCGCGGCCGATGGCTGGAACGTGAGGGTGGCCGGAGACGGCCCAGACCGGAGTGCTCTCGAGGATCAAGCAGCCCTCGTCGCCCCGGGGCGTGTCAGTTTCCTCGGCCGCCTCGATGCTCCCACCTTGCAGCGGGAGATCCGGTCTGCCGCTGCGGTGGCCCTACCCGCTCGATGGTACGAGAACCAGCCGATGATCGTACTGGAGAGCTTCGCGAGCGGGCGGCCCGTCGTCGCGTCGGATCTCGGTGGCCTTCCGGAACTGATCGAACCGGGAGTGAACGGCGACCTGGTGCCTGCGAATGATGCTGTTGCCCTTGCGGAGGCGCTTGATGCGCTGGTGGGGAACCCGGCACATGCCCATGCGATGGGTGTTGCTGCCAGGAGCGACGCCGAGCGCCGCTTCAGTGCCGAGGTCCACCTCCGCGGGTTGGAGGCGATGTACGAGCGTGCGATGCAGCGGAAGCACGGAGGGTCACGATGAGCCGGAAGCTGAAGATCGCGATGATCGGGTCTCGTGGGGTGCCTGCGACCTTTGGGGGCGTCGAACATCACGTCGAGGAACTCGGGGCCCGCCTTGTCGAGCGCGGCCATCGCGTCACGGTGTTCTGTCGAGCGAACTACACAGAAGCGACGAACGGCGGAACGTATCGGGGTATGGATCTCGTGCCACAGCGCACCGTCCAAGCGAAACACCTCGAAGCGATCGTTCATTCAGGCCTCGCGACGATGACTGCCGTGAGGGGTCCCTTCGACATCATCCACTACCACGCCATCGGGCCGGGAGCACCATCAGCGATCCCGCGCTATTTCAGCAGGAAGGCGGTCGTTCAGACGATCCACGGACTCGACGGTGAGCGAGCCAAGTGGGGTAGCGCAGCGAGCAGGATGCTCCGTGGAGCGACATGGCTCAGCGCCAACGTACCTGATGCCACGATCGTCGTGTCGAGAACGCTCGCAGAGCACTACCGGCAGGTATACGGGCGCGAGAGCGTGTACATCCCGAACGGTGTCTCGCCGAGGACCGCGCGGCCTCCCGACATGATCTCCAGCGAGTACGGGCTGTCGAGCGGAGGGTTCGTGCTTTTCGTGGGCCGACTCGTTCCGGAGAAGAACGTCGATCTCCTGATACGGGCGTTCCGGGATGTCGAGGGTGACGTTCGCCTCGTGATCGCAGGCGGATCGAGCTACACAGATGAATACTCTGAGAGCATTCACCGCCTCGCGTCGATGGACGACCGTGTCGTGCTGACCGGGTACGTGTACGGCGAGAAACTCGACGAGCTGTATTCGAACGCCGCTGTCTTCGTCCTTCCTTCGGCCTTGGAAGGCCTTCCGCTGACCTTGCTCGAGGCGATCGGCTCGGGTTCACCTGTGATCGCCAGCGACCTACCGGCCCACATCGAGGTCATCGGTCAGAGTGGCCCGGGAGCGCGACTTGTGGGGGTGAACGATGGTGCAGCGTTGACCGCCACGATCACGGAGGTGCTTGGCCGACTCGACGGCGAGCGAGTCGGTGCCGCCGTGCTGAGAGAGCGCGTGATGGGGCACTACGACTGGGATCGTGTCACGGACCTGCTCGAGCACGCGTATCTCGATGTGGTCGGTGCGAAGTAACCACGAACTGCGACTTCGGAAATGAGCGGGGTCGGCGAGAACCGGAGAGACAGCAAGGCAGTAGTACGAAGTAGGTATGACAAAGATCAGCGAATAGGTGGATGTTCGTGTGCTGGTGGCTGGTGTCGGACCCCCCTCTGGTCCTCGTTCCTCGGCCCATCTCCCCCGCAGGACCGGGGGAGAGATTCCTCTTGTTTCCTCCCTCACGCAGTGGGGGAGGTCGGAGAACGGAGAACGGAGAACGGAACACGACCGCTCCCTATCCGCGCGTCTTCTACCTACAACGTTCCGAGGCCACACCCGCTCGAATCCGAAGAGCCCACAGGCTGGTGGTGCGAGGGGTTGCGCTGTTATCCGTGGTCGGGGTATGATTCCTCTGGGCTACAACTGGGCTTTGTGCAACTAGAAAAACAGAATCGATCCGTGGGTGTTGTGGTCGTGGCGTGATCGGTCGAGGGTGTCTGAAATGATCGCTATTGGGTTACGTTTTCGGTGGGCGTTGTCGGCAGTATTCGCGATTCTCGTCGCACTCGCAGTTTCCATTACAGCTGCATCCGCTGCGCAGAATGTCGTCGTTGAAGAAGGTCCGATCTGGAACGAACCCAGGATCATGGACGGACGGGTGTACGCGATCGATTCGTTCGGCGACTCGGTGGTTGTAGGTGGAACGTTCACCTCGATCCGCAATGCACCATCGGAAAGCGTCGATATCGCACAGAGTTTCCTCTTCAAGTTCGATGTATCGACGGGCCAGATCGACACTGCTTTCGCTCCGCAGATCGACGCAGAGGTCGAGGGAGTTGCCATCTCGAGCGACGGCGCCTCCGTGTACGTCGGGGGAGACTTCGTCACGGTCAACGGTGAGACCAGGCAGCGCCTTGTCAAGCTATCGATGGTGGATGGTTCCATTGATCCGACCTTCGTAGCGAACGCGAACAACGAGGTGAAGGACATCGCTCTCACCAGTGACTCCCTCATCGTCGGTGGTCGTTTCCGGTCGATCAACGGCACGACGAGAGAGCGGTTGGCCGCCGTCGACCTCACCACCGGAGCGGTGCTGGCGTCCTTTGACCTACCGATCACTGACTCTCGCTACGAGTTCGCCGAGTACGTTCAGGAACTCGACGCGTCCGACGACGAGAACTGGTTGGTGGTTGGTGGCAACTTCCAGACGATCGACGGGCAGAGCCGTGAGCAGATCGCTGTGATCGATATCTCCGGCGCATCGGCAGCCGTTGCAGATTGGAAAACAGATCGTTTCGTGCCGGACTGCGTGGAGGTCTATCTCGACACGTACATCCGGGGTATCGATATCGCGCCGGACTCCACGTTCTTCGTTGTGAACACCACCGGTGCGTATGGCAGCGTCGGTGAGTTGTGCGATACGTCCACCCGGTGGGAGTTGCCGCCGACGCTTACAGGAACCGGACTTGAACCGACATGGACGAACTACACCGGCGGTGACACACACTGGGCCGCACACATTACCGATGCCGCCGTCTACGTCGGTGGCCATCAGCGATGGGAGAACAACGCGTACCCCACCCCCGGAGGCAACGACGATGGCCCGGGAAGCGTTGAACGGTACGGGATCGCTGCCCTCGACCCCTTGACCGGTGTACCGCTTTCGTGGAATCCAGGCAAGGACCGCGGTAGGGGCGCCGAAGCGATCTACTCCACAGACGACTACCTCTTCATCGGTAGTGATACCGTGCTCTTCAACGGCGTTGTGCGTCAGCGCCTCGCAGTGCTTCCGAGCGCTGGGGGAACCCCGAACCCCGCACCGGAACGCATCGAACTCCCCGCGGATCTCAACATCGCCGTTCCAGGAGGCGATCTGTTACGCGTCGGATACGATGGCGCGACCTTCGGTTCGAGTTCGGTCGTGAGCGGTCCCGGTGTCGACGGGATCGACTGGACGGGTGTGCGGGATGGTTTCGTCCAACTCGGCGAACTCATCTACTTCGGCGAGGCCGGCGCGTACTTCGAACGTTCCTACGACGGCACGAGCTTCGGTACGCCGACGAACCTCTCGACCTCAGTCGGCTACGTCGACCTCAACTACGACCTCACGCCGTACGACCAACCGTACGGCGTGGACACGACCGATGTGGCAACGTACTCCGCGGGCAGGATCTTCTACACGAGGACCGACGACACCAAGCTCTTCTGGCGTTGGTACTCGCTCGAGAGCGGCATCATCGGTGGTGTGCAGGAGGTGGCTGCGGGTGGGGACTGGAGCGACGCTGTCGCTATCGACACGATCGGGGACTGGATGTACGCGGCATGGGGTGATGGCAATCTGTATCGCATGTACGTGCGCGGCGGCGTTGTCGATTTCCTCAACAAGCAGCTTGTCGACGACGGATCGTCCGGTATCGACTGGGCCTCCGTGACGGCGCTGTTCTCCGTCCAGGGCAGCGGTTCGGTTCCTCCGCTTCCCCCACCTGACCCCCTCGCCTGTGACGATCTGGCGTCGCCGTGGCTTGCAGAGTACTTCCCGAATTTGACCCTGGGTTCGATACCGATGTCGGTGCGCTGCGAAGCGGTGATCGACAACAACTGGGCATCCGGTTCGCCTTCCGACCTCGGCGTGGATTCCAACAGCTTCTCCGCGCGGTGGACGCGCGATCTGACGATCGATGCGGATCAGGTCCTGGAGTTCACCGCGAGGGCGGCCGACGGGATGCGCATATTCGTCGATGGGGCCCTTGTCATGGACGAGTGGCGCCAGCAGGCCCCGACGACCTACGTGGCCCTGAGCGACACCCTCACAGCCGGAACCCATGAGATCGTGGTCGAGTACTTCCACGGAGGTGGGCGTGGGGTTGCCGAGGTCGCCATCGCCATCCTCGAACCGCCACCGCCACCAGCGGCGTGTGACGATCCTGGCCTTCCGTGGACCGCCGAGTACTTCGCGTCCAAGACGGTTGGTGGGAACGCGGACACGGTGCGTTGTGAGGCGGCGATCGACTATGACTGGGCTCTCGGATCGCCGGCCGGTACGGGTCTGGGTGTCGACAATTTCTCGGCTAGGTGGTCGAGGGATGTGACGTTCAGCGAACCGAGCACGCTCGACTTCCAAGCCACAACAGATGACGGGATTCGGATCTTCGTCGATGGCACGGTCGTCATGGACGAGTGGCGTGATCAGACGGCAACGACCTTCACTGCCGAGACCGGTGAGTTAGCCGCAGGCACCCATGAGGTGGTCGTGGAATACTACGAGGGTGTGGACGACGCGGTCGCTCAGGTGAGCTACACGGTGGTCGCCGTTCCACTGCCCGATGTGACACCTGCCAATGGGGAGGTGGATGTTCCCGTGGGCGGTCAGGTGTTCGTGGCGCCTGATGTGGTTCTGTCTGGGACGGCGACGGATGATGTTGGTGTGACGAAGGTCAAGGTGGCGGTTCGTAACAAGGTCGACAAGACGTGGTTACAGGCCGATGGGGTGACGTTCGCTGTGAAGTATGTGGCGGTGCCCGCCACGTTGGATACGCCTGGTGGGACGTTGACTGGCTGGTCGTTCCCTGTGTCGTTGCCCGACGGGAGTTACACCGTGGTTCTCAAGGCGTTCGATGCTGCGGGGAACGTCGATCCGACGCCTCCGTGGGTTTCGTTCATTCTCGACACGGCGTCGCCTGATGTGACGCCTGCCAATGGGGAGGTGGATGTTCCCGTGGGCGGCCAGGTGTTCGTCGTGCCTGATGTGGTGATGTCTGGGACGGCGACGGATGATGTTGGTGTGAAGAAGGTCAGGGTCGCGATTCGCAACAAGGTCGATAAGACGTGGCTGCAGCCTGACGGGGTGACGTTCGCTATCGAGTACGCGTCGTTTCCCGCGACGCTGGATACGCCGAATGGGACGCTGACCGGATGGTCGTTCTCTGTGTCTCTGCCCGACGGGAGCTATGCCGTCAAGCCCAAGGCGTTCGATACTTCAGGGAACGCCGATCCGACGCCTCCATGGATCTCGTTCGTCGTCGATTCGACGTCGCCTGATGTGGCGCCTGCCAATGGGGAGGTGGATGTTCCCGTGGGCGGTCAGGTGTTCGTGGCGCCTGATGTGGTTCTGTCTGGGACGGCGACGGATGATGTTGGTGTGACGAAGGTCAAGGTGGCGGTTCGTAACAAGGTCGACAAGACGTGGTTACAGGCCGATGGGGTGACGTTCGCTGTGAAGTATGTGGCGGTGCCCGCCACGTTGGATACGCCTGGTGGGACGTTGACTGGCTGGTCGTTCCCTGTGTCGTTGCCCGACGGGAGTTACACCGTGGTTCTCAAGGCGTTCGATGCTGCGGGGAACGTCGATCCGACGCCTCCGTGGGTTTCGTTCATTCTCGACACGGCGTCGCCTGATGTGACGCCTGCCAATGGGGAGGTGGATGTTCCCGTGGGCGGCCAGGTGTTCGTCGTGCCTGATGTGGTGATGTCTGGGACGGCGACGGATGATGTTGGTGTGAAGAAGGTCAGGGTCGCGATTCGCAACAAGGTCGATAAGACGTGGCTGCAGCCTGACGGGGTGACGTTCGCTATCGAGTACGCGTCGTTTCCCGCGACGCTGGATACGCCGAATGGGACGCTGACCGGATGGTCGTTCTCTGTGTCTCTGCCCGACGGGAGCTATGCCGTCAAGCCCAAGGCGTTCGATACTTCAGGGAACGCCGATCCGACGCCTCCATGGATCTCGTTCGTCGTCGATTCGACGTCGCCTGATGTGGCGCCTGCCAATGGGGAGGTGGATGTTCCCGTGGGCGGTCAGGTGTTCGTCGTACCTGATGTGGTAATCTCTGGAACGGCGACAGATGATGTTGGTGTGAAGAAGGTCAGGGTCGCGATCCGCAACAAGGTTGATAAGAAGTGGCTGCAGGCCGATGGGGTGACGTTCGCTCTCGAATACGCGTCGCTGCCTGCAACGTTGGATACGCCGAATGGGACCGTGACCGGATGGACGTTCTCTGTGTCTCTGCCCGACGGGAGTTACGCC
Organism: uncultured Acidimicrobiaceae bacterium; assembly: GCA_964444875.1. Lineage (GTDB taxonomy): Bacteria > Actinomycetota > Acidimicrobiia > Spongiisociales > UBA5794 > JAMBLL01. The sequence goes on from CAYUJA010000005.1 coordinate 18,996, forward strand.
GTCAAGCCCAAGGCGTTCGATACTTCGGGGAACGCCGATCCGACGCCTCCATGGATCTCGTTCATCGTCGACACGTCATGATCGAGGTCGAGACCTGGGGTTCGTCGGCCAGTAGTCGATGAACGCGAAGGGACCGGCAGACGCTGCTGAGGACCGCAGCGGTGGAACGGCCGTTGGTCTGGCGCGAGATAGCAGTCTGAACGTCGCGGGTGCCGTGGTTCGCCAGGTCGCGGTGTTCGGGGTGACGTTCCTGATCGCTGAGGTTCTGGGAGCGGACCAGCTTGGTGTGTACGCGCAGGCCTTCGCCCTGCGAGCCCTCCTCCTCCTGGCAAGCGTTCTCGGGATGAGGGTGGCCATGACGTACTTCATCGCCTCATTCCGCGCCGATGGCGATGCCGGCGGGGTGCGCGGAGCGGTGAGGATCGGCCTGGGGACGACCGGAGTGGTGTCGGTGGTTGTCGCCGCGATCACGATCCTTGTCGCCCCGGCGCTTGCGGACGGATACTTCAACGACCCCGATCTCACCACGCCCATTCGCCTCGTCGCGTTGAGCCTTCCCTTCATGGTCATCATGACCGTGGCGCTCGCAGCGACGCGGGGTTTCAAGACCATGAGGGCGTTCGCCGGCATCGGCCTCGTCTTTGAACCCGCGACCCGATTGATCCTGACCGGAGCCGTCCTCGCATTGGGACTCGGGATCGATGCGACCCTTGTCGCTCTGGTCGTCTCGAGTATGGCTGCTGCTGTTCTGGCTGTGCGTGCGATCAGGAAGCGCCTGGCAACACTCGGTTCCGGCGCGGCTCGTTTTCCGTACCGAGCCGTGGCTTCCTTCGCCGCGTTCAGTTGGGTGGCATCAACGGCGACTCAGGGACTGCTGTGGGGCGACATCATCATTCTCGGCGCCTTCGTCGGTTCAGTGGAGATCGGCGTATATCAGGTAGCGACGCGGGTCGTGCTGTTGGCCTTGTTCGCGGTCGCTCCTCTCACAGCATCTCTTGGCCCGAGGGTATCTGACTCCTGGGCACGGGGCAATCGCTCCGACGTACGTGAGCACTACGTCACGCTCACAGGCTGGACGTGGCGGCTCTCACTACCGATCTTCGCCGTTCTCGTCGTCTTCACGGAGCCGGTCCTTGGATTGTTCGGCGAAGAGTTCGGTGTGGGAACCACCGTCACGCGGATGTTGATCGTCGGTGCGCTCGTCGAAACGCTTGGGGCGCCCGCTTCTGTGATGCTCAACCAGGTCGGGAAGAACCGTCTGAACATGGTGTTCGCAGTAGGTGCGCTCGGTTTCGACGTAGCGCTTGCCCTTCTGCTCATCCCGACACTCGGCATCGAGGGTGCCGCCATCGCGTGGGCGGCGACACTTGGTGTGTTCGGCCTTGTGAGGATCGTGGCTGTCCGTCGGCTCATCACAGGATGTTTCCCCTGGTCGAAGAGTCATACCAAAGGCACTGTCGCGGTACTCGTTGCCCTTGTGGTTGGCTGGGGATTCACTGTCGTCGTCGAGGCCGATCGTTTCGGTGAGTTGATCGTCGGAAGCGTGTTGATCGGTTCGGTCTACATCGGTACGCTTCTGGCCCTTGGACTCTCAGATGAAGATCGGCACCTGCTGAGGTCGGTTGCCCGCAGAGTGTCGGTCCTGTCTGTCATACGAACGGGACCGATCCGGAGGCTCCGAGACCGGCTGGCAACGGCTCGTCTCGAGGCGCCGACCGACGCTGTCCGGCTCGATCGGCTGATCAGCCCGCTTCGGTATGACATCCTCGTACGAGCCGACTTCTTCCGGCTCGCACGGGACAACAGCGAGTTGGTTGAAGCCGATGTAGATGGGTTCATCGAGGTTGCCAAGAACACCGACTACTACGTCTGGTACCGCGAGGTCGCCGCGCATGTGATCGGCATCGACGCCCAGGACAATGCGGAGTTGGACGAGGGGTTCGCACGCCGGGTTCGCAAGAGTCTCGAACTCCTCGACCGGTACGAGACGAGCGGTGGGTTCGACGCGCGATTCCCGGTGACGGTCCGACGAATGTCCGATGAGGCCACACCGACGGGGAAACGCCTTGTTGGAGAACGATTGGTTCCGGTCGACGGTTGCCATCGTCTGGCGCTTCTGCACCTCGACCAGCGGGAATACCTCCAAGTGTCCGAGTACAGGCTGACCAGGAACAGCGCTCCTCTGGTAGACAACACGCCGGTGCTGATCGGTGCGCTTCGACTCGCATCAGCCGACTACTACGCGTTCATCGCGTCCGGGTTCTTCGACCAACCTGTCGGGTCCCGTGAGGAACTGGTCACGAATGCGGATGCGAGTGGTGAGACCGTGTCTCGGGATGTTGCCGCCGTTCTTGCCGTTGATGAGCCTTCCTTGCCCGATGCCGACCAGGAGGATTCCGATACTTCGGAAATCAGTGGGGTCGGTGAGAACCGGGGAGACGACAGGCAGTAGTACGTCCGACGTATGACGTAGTACGACCCCCGGATCGGGGGAGGCTGTCCACATATCGAGGTTTGTGAGTGACGCTTCGCCTTCCTCGACGTGTTCGCATGGAACTCGAGCGGGTTCCCAAGTCTGAGGCCAGCTCTGGCTGCCGTGGTTGCTTGGGCTTCACGCTTGCACCCACAGCCACGGGCGATACGAAGGCATCGTGCATCACAACAGATACACCACGCAACCGACCAATACAAGATCTCCGAGTCGTACTACGTCATTCCTACTACGAGGATCAGCGGATAGGCGAAGGCCTGTCTGTGGATGGACGATCTCAGAGCCCCCTCTGGACCTCGTTCCTCGGCCC
>CAYUJA010000006.1:0-2733 GCA_964444875.1 uncultured Acidimicrobiaceae bacterium
TCTGGAGGGGTGACAGAGCGGACGAATGTGACGGTCTCGAAAACCGTTGGGCCTTCAGGGGTCCCGAGGGTTCAAATCCCTCCCCCTCCGCCAAGCGGTCAGTGACCGACCAGAGCATCGACGAAACCTGGGGAGAACCAGTGACCCCAGAATCGCCTTGCTCAATTCTGCTGACACCAAGTGTTTCACGGTATGCTCTCAGCCCTACGCTGTCGGCATCTCGCTGGCTGTCTGTCTGAAGGGAAAACAATGCCAATCTTGGATTTCTTCTGGACGATGCTGATCTTCTTCTTGTGGATCATCTGGATCTGGTTGCTCATCACGGTCTTCATCGACGTCTTCCGGGACAAAAGCCACAGTGGCTGGTCAAAGGCTCTCTGGGTCGTCTTCTTGCTCTTCATCCCGCTGCTCGGTGTACTCGTGTACCTCATCGTTCGCGGTGACGACATGCACGAACGTTCGATCGAGCATGCTGCTGCGGTGCAGAAGCGCCAGGCGGAGTACATCCGCGAAGTATCGGTCGGCGGCGGCTCCAGCAGCGCCGACGAACTCACGAAGCTCGCTGAACTGCACAAGAACGGTGTCCTCACGGACGACGAGTTCGCAGCCCAGAAAGCCAAGTTGCTCGCCTAGCAAGCGATGAGACTCGTTGGAGAGGGCGCCCCTCGGGGCGCCCTCTCGGTCGTTTGGCTTGCTAGGGACCGCTAACACCGCCGGGCACCATTAGCATCAGGCGTATGGCGGCACCCCACTGCCTCTCCTCAACCGAAGGGAAATTACAGATGGAGAACGGACTGCCGATATTGAGTTTCTTCTGGTGGATGTTGATCTTCTTTGTATGGGTCATCTGGATCTGGTTGCTCGTCACGGTCTTTATCGACATCTTCCGGAACAAGGACATGAAGGGATGGAAGAAGGCCCTGTGGGTGATTTTCGTCCTGTTGTTCCATCTCATCGGCATCATTGTGTACCTCATCGTTCACGGCTCCGAAATGCAGGATCGCCAGATCGAACACGCGGTGGCGGTGCAGAAGCGCCAGGAACAGTACATCCGCGAGGTGTCCGCAGGCGGCGACGCCTCGAGCAATGCCGACGAGTTGACCAAACTCGCTGAGCTGAACAAGAACGGCGTTCTCACGGACGACGAGTTCGCGGCCCAGAAGGCCAAGCTGCTCGCCTAGAGAGCTACTCAACGTGATGGAAGGGGCGCTCCACCCGGGCGCCCCTTCTTCGTGTTCCGACGCTAGATAGGCGACGCCAACTGCCAGACTACGGGCTCTGGAGGGATGACTGAGCGGACGAAAGTACTGGTCTTGAAAACCAGCGAGGCGCAAGCTTCCGTGGGTTCGAATCCCACTCCCTCCGCGTATTCAGGACTTTGGCGTCCAGATCCGCCGTATATGGCGCCGTTGGACGCCAAAGTCCTGAAGGTCAGCGTGCCATCGTGTAGAACTCTTCGTTGGGGCGGATGGAGGCGAAGTTGGCGAGACGGTTGGAGAAGCCGAACAGGCCTGTGATCGCTGCGATGTCCCAGATGTCGTCGTCGTCGAAACCGTGCATATGGAGGGCCTCGTAGTCTGACTCGTCGACGCTGCGCGAATCGTTCGAGACCTTGAGGGCGAAGTCGAGCGTTGCCTTCTGGCGGACGGTGATGTCCGCCTTGTGATGGTTGACCGCAACCTGGTCCGCAACCAGCGAGTTCTTGGCACGGATACGCAGAATCGCCCCGTGCGCTACGACGCAGTACTGGCACCCGTTGTCACCCGACGTTGCGACGACGATCATCTCCCTATCAGCCTTGGTCAGGCCACCCTGGCGCTCCATGAGCGCTTCGTGATAGGCGAAAAAGGCACGGAACTCGTCTGGCCTGTGCGCAAGGGCCAGGAAGATGTTCGGGATGAACCCGGCCTTCTCGTTCACAGCGACGATCGCGTCTTTGAGGTCATCTGGTATATCGTCGAGATCGGGGATCGGATAGCGGCTGATCGGGTGGTCTGGCATATCGTGAACTCCAGTGCGAGCGTGTGTCCTACATTGGACGCTAGCCGACAACGAGGTGACAGGACGATGGCAAGGCGATTGAAGGTCGGGGTACAACTCCCCGAGGTAGAGCGATACGTGACATGGCCCGAGGTGCGGGAGATGGCGGTCACCGCCGAGGCGGTCGGGTTCGATTCGTTGTGGGTCGGAGACCACCTCCTCTACCGCGACGAAGACGAGACGGTAGGCCCATGGGAGGCGTGGTCGATGCTTGCCGCGATCGCCGCGGTCACGCAACGGGTTCAGATCGGGCCGCTGGTTGCAGCGACCTCCTTCCACAACCCTGCCATGCTCGCAAAGAAGGCAGTGACGGTCGATGAGATCTCCGATGGGCGATTGATCCTCGGCATCGGTGCGGGGTGGAACCGCGCGGAGTACGACGCCTATGGCTTCCCGTTCGACCATAGGGCGTCGAGGTTCCAAGAGGCGTTCACGATCATCCGGACCCTGCTCACCGAGGGCGCCATCGACTTCGCCGGCGAGTACTACACCCTTCGTGACTGCGAACTCGTCCCTCCAGGGCGCAGCGGAGGCATCCCGTTGATGGTCGGATCTGAGGGGCCGCGGGTGCTGAAGGCGACCTTGCCCCACGTTGACATGTGGAACGCATGGTTCGCGTGGTTCGGAAACACTCCCAAGGGTGCAGCAGACTCGATCGCCAGCATGGAAGCCGTATGTCGAGATGTCGGCAGG
>CAYUJA010000006.1:2833-21233 GCA_964444875.1 uncultured Acidimicrobiaceae bacterium
CGCTTCGGACGGCCCGATCAGGAGCGGCCCACCTGTCCCCATGAAGATCGCCTTTCCACCGACCTCCGTGAGGAGAGGGATCGTGTGAGCCGAGTAGATCTGGTACGCCTCCGCACCGGAGATCGGCTCGCCTGGCGCGAGATCGGGGGAAGCGGTGTAGTCGGCGGTGTCACGGAAGCGAAGCAGGTTGAGCATCCGTATCGGGCCAGCCATCCCTCGTTGGGTGAACGCGGCGATGGACTCGGGTGTGGGTGAGATGTACATGGAACGAGCTTACGCCCTCGGTTCGACCGCTGGGACGGTGTCAGGATTCCTTGCGTGACGTCACCCACGCACCGACAAGTACGAGGGCTGTTCCGATGATCGCTATCGGTTCGATGGTGTCGGCGCGCACCAGTACACCCAGGATCACGGCAACGATCGGGACGAAGTAGATCGCCACGGAACCCCTTGGTCCACCGACCCGCCCGACGAGCGTACCCATGAGCACGAAGGCGAGCGCGGTGCTGAGTGCACCGAGGGGGATCATCGCCAGAGCGGATGGCCATGCCCATGTTGACCCGGGGATCTGCCATAGACCGAACGGGATGACGATGACGAGTGCTGCAAGCTGCGCCTTGAACAGCACAGGCAGCGCCCCGTATTTCTGCTGGAGGGGAACCGCAATGTTCGTCGACAATCCGTACAACGCGATCGCGACGATCACGAGGCCTACTCCAAGGGCGCTTGCAGAAGAGCCCCCCACTTCAGGTGCAGAGATAGCCAGCACACCCAGGAACCCGATGCCGATGCCCAGCAGTTGTCTCCAGCCTGGCAGGCGCCTGAGCAGAACGGTGGCCCAGATGGCAGCCGTGATGGGCACCGCACCGTTCAACATGCCGGCAACGGACGAGTCGATCCACTGCTGCGCGATCGGGAAGATCATCAACGGGATCCCGATCCAGATGATCCCGAGCAGGAACACACGAGCGCGGTCCTGTTTGTCGATGGCAGTCCGTGCCTTCGGGAACACGGCGAGCGTCATGGCCCCGAGGATGATCCGTGTGAGGGTGATGACTCCGGGGTTGAAGGCATCGAGGCCGATCGCCATGAACACGAACGACGAACCCCATATGAGGGCAACGCCGGCGAGGAGTCCCCATTCGGCGGTACCGAACGCCTCGCTGTTCGTGCCCCTGGTCGTTGTGGGGAGCGTTGATCTGGTGTCGTCACTCACCCGTCAAGTGTAAAGGCAGGCCACGATCCACGATCCACGGTCGCGACTCAGTCGCTTCTCGGAAAACGGAGAACGGAAAACGGAAAACTACTTTGGGATGCGTTGGACACGCATGTCGTGGGAACCATCCTGCCTCGTGTACTCGAACGAGAAGAAGTAGGCATCGGGTGTATCGACAGCGCACACGTAGCGGACACAGCCGAACGGCGAGGTGATCCACGGGTCGTCGAGGCGGGTGAAGACCCTGCCGTCTGGAGATAGGGCGAAGCCCGCATGCTCTTCGTAGTTGTCGTAGAAGGTCCGCCCTCCGTCGAACATGGCGAGGTAGCCATCATCCCACGGGATCATCGAGTTGATGCGAGCGCGCCTGCCGTGCCAACTGTCGTCTCCTGGCGCTTCGAACACATACTCGATCGTCGGGAAGTACCTGCCATCGTCAGAGACGGCGAGAACCGTCGCATCCAGCGGAGCGGCATGGACGGTGTTCCCTTCGATCACGGGTGCGCTGCGTGGGGGAGCAGCCGCATACAGCCAGACGGACCCGCCGTGGATACGAACGTACGGGTCCTTGATCCACTCGAGGCCGAACTCCCCTGGCGACAGGACGGTCCGGCGACTCTGGACATCGAGCGCACCAAGGTCATCAGCTTCGATCAGGTCGATGCGCCATTGTGACGTCCCCTTGACTTCGTAGGACACGTAGACCATCCACTTGTCGGCGAACCGTATGGCGTGGCCCTCCTCGATCGAGTTCGCGTTGAGGTCTTCCTTGGTCGCGGACCACACCTCTGTGAACTCGGCCCCATCCGAACTCACGGCGACTCCACATCTGCCGGCACGCCCCTGTTCGAGCGGTTTGCGCTCTCTGTAGAACAACGAGAAAATGCCGCTCCCTGCGTCATAGGCCATCTTGCCTCCAACCCAGTTCCCGTATCCCTCACCCGGAGGCTCGCGAACGATGCGGGTAGTGGAAGGGTCGAAGTCGAGCGCGATGTATGGGTCGGTCATGCTCCAAGTTTACGCTCGGGAGACCGGGTCCCTATCCCTTCACCGACCCCGCAGTGATACCTCTGACGAAGAACCTCTGGAGCGCGAAGAACACGACCAATGGGACGACGGTGATGATGAATGCGCCTGCGGTGAGGAGGTGTTCCCTGAGGCCGAACTCACCGGCGAGCGACGCGACGACGACGGTCGCGGGCAGTGCTTGCCTGTTCCCGCCGATCATGGTCAGGGCGATCAGATAGTCGTTCCACGTCCACAGGAACTGGAAGATCGTGAACGCCGCGAGGACCGGAACCGACAGCGGGAGCACGAGCTTGCGGAAGATCGTGAAGTGGTCTGCTCCGTCGATCCGGGCAGATTCGAACAGGTCCGGGGGCAGTCCCGATATGTAGTTGTGCAGCAGGAAGATCGCAAAGGGCAGCGCAAAGCCAGTATGGGTGAGCCAGACAGCAGGTATCGTGCCTGCCAGGTTGAGATCGGGGAAAACGGTCAGCGTCTTGTTGATCAGAGGCAGCGTGAAGTGGGCGCCGCCTGCGTACATCTGGAGGAGTGGGATCAGGGCGACCTGAGATGGGACGGCAAGCAGGGCGACCGTGAGGATGAACAGCGTGTCGCGGCCTTTGAACTTGATCCACGCGAACGCATAGGCGGCGAACGCGGCGATCGCTATCGGGATGACGGTCGATACGACTGCTATCGCCACGGAGTTGAGTAACCCGTTGCCCACGCCGCCGGTTGCCGACGAGCCGAGGACGTCGCTGTAGTTGTTGAGTGACAGGCCTCCGTACCCGCTCGAGCCGTCCTGCCAGAACAACCACCATCCAGCGTTGCGCTGTGCATCCCTCGTCCGGAACGAGTTGATGAACAATCCGAGCGTCGGGATAGTCCAGATGACCACGAAGAACCACAGGGTCCAGGTCGGGATCGCACCGAGGAACCCTGCGACGCGGCCGGTGAGGGAGCGAGACTCGTAGATGTCGAACGACTTGTTGGTGTGTTTCGTCGCGGTCATCAGCCAGACACCCTTTGTTGTTGCATCCGTCGGATGTTGAGCCACATGACGGGGAGGACGCCGAGGAAGATGAGCACCGCAAGTGCCGAGCCGAGACCGAAGTTGAGTTCAGTGAACGCTCGCTGCCACATCTCGTTGGCGAGCACCTGTGTGTCGAAGTTGCCGTTCGTCATGACCTTCGGGATATCGAAGACCTTGAGGACCGTGACAACGAGCGTAGTCACAACGACTCCGATCGTCGGTGCGATCTGGGGGACCGTGACTCGCCAGAAGACCTGGGACTCCGTGGCCCCGTCGATCGATGCAGCCTCGAGAAGTTCTGTGGAAACTCCCTTGATGGCTGCAGAGAGGATGACCATGGCGAAACCGGTTTGGATCCAGATGAGCACGAGCATCATCCACCAGTTGTTGAACGGCGACTCGGTGAGGAACAGGATCGGGTCTGCAACGACCTCGCCCTGTACGATCTCGTAACCGCCGAGGCCTGGTCCGACGAAGCGGTACATCAACCAGACGATGGGAAGTGCCGCGACGACGGCTCCAGCCATGACCGAGGTCTTGTGCGCTTTCGACCCCGCGAACGCGAGGTAGATCAGTCCGACGAGGATGATGGCAAGGATCGCCAGGATGACGGCTGTCGCTGTTGATGAGTTGCTCCATTCGCCGATCTTCACCCACAGGCTGTTGAGGACCCCCGTCTGATCTTTCTGGGGTGGTCGCGCGATGAACATGAACCGCCAGATGATGCTGGCGCCGACAAAGGAGATGGCCATCGGCATGAAGATGAACGACTTCGCCACGCTCTCCCCCTTTGACCGGTCTGTCAGGACCGCGATGGCGAGGCCTGCACCAGTTGAGAAGATGGTCACAGCGAAGATCCACCACAGGTTGTTCGAGATGGTGCCACGGATCACGGTGAACACAGCGAAGCCGATGAGGATCGCCCCCGCTGAAAGGGCGGTCAGCGATCCACCATTGACCCCGAGTCGGTGACCGGTCTGTCTACCAGAGATCCTCGCGACAACAAGGGCGATGACGAGGACGAAGATCCCCGTGAGGAACAGACGGCTGGTGAAGATATCGGTCCAGTCCGACAGGTCGATGATCCCGGGATCCTTGACGATGTCGATGTAGTTCTGGATTCCGATCCAGGTGAGTTCCTTCGGCAGTCCCGTGAGCAGTGACAGCCAGATCGTCCGGATGAGTGGTATGACCAGCGTCATCAGGATGAAAGCGATTGCTGGTGCGAGGAAGATGTACTTGCGTGATCCCAGGGCGATGTCGGCCTTCATGAGATGGTCGGGGAGAGGGAGTGACCCGACCCAGGCTCCGAATCCGAGTCCGAGTATCGCTGCTGCGAGGATCGTCCACGCCTGAGTCCCCGACCCGAGGACCGGGTACAGGAAGGCTCCTGTGGCCCACCCGAGTGACCCCCACAACAAGGTGGTTCGGATGACGCTCGTGCGCTTGCCACGGAGCGCCCGGATTCCGAGGCCGATCGCGAGGAAGACTACGACCGAGATCGCGAGGCCAACGAGGTCGATGTTCGGACGGTACTCGGTCTTCAGGTAGACACCCGCAAGCCCACCGATCGCGGTGCCGGCCGCTCCGCCGATTGCGAAATGGGCTGTCTGGCTCGACGTCTGTGACAGGGCGAAACCTGTTGCGGCGCCTACAGCCGTAGCAACAGCTGTCACCAGGACGGGTTGGTCGATGAGGCGGTTTCCCCACAAGAGGCCGAATACGGTGAACATGCTCGCTCCACCGATGAGGGTGGAAAACACGGACCATCGCCGTGGTGCGAGGTCGAAGACCTTGTTGGCTCCCACGAAGACGACGCCGCTGATCACGATGGCACCGACGACACCGATCAGTGTGGTGATGAGCCTGTCCAAGCCGATTCTCCCGTGCAGCGTCCAACGGTGTCAAAGTAGCAGAAGGGCCCCGAGTCTGACGACTCGGGACCCTTCTGTGGTAGTAACGCTGTCTATCAGCCGCTCGGCCAGGAGGCGTCGATGGCCGCTGTGGCCTCGTCGACGGTCTTGTCGTCGTTGACTGCGCTTGTGCCTTCCGTCCAGAAGGTGCCTGCACCCACGGCCGCCGGCATCAGGTCAGACCCGTCGAAACGGAGGACCGCTGCGTCGAGCATTATGTTGATGAACGACTGCTCGATCGGCTGGTACACGGACATGTCCTGTTTGTTGTTGGCAGAGAGGAACCCGGACAGCGCACCGCCCTTTGCCTCTGTCTGTGCGATCTGGCGAGCCTCCGCGTACTCGGAAGTACCGAAGTAGTCCATGACCGCCCACACCTCAGGAGCATCGCGGAATGCCGCTGCGAGCGTTCCGCCACCGAGGACCGGTTTGTCGGTCGTGTTGGCGCCAGGGAAGTAGAACACGTCGATACCTTCAGGTCCGGTCACCGTGCCTTCAGGCAGGAACGCCGAGTAGAACGATGCCTGGCGGTGCATCATGCAGTCGCCGTCGACGAGCGGTTGCCCGTTGTCGCCGAATGGAGTCGCTGCGATCGATCCGCCTGCTGCGAACACGCTGCCGGGAGCGTTCCACTCATCGAGGATCTGCTGCCAGATGCCCTTGATGCGGTCGTCGGAGAACTTGACCTCGCCGGCGACCCACTGGTCGTAGACGTCTGGTCCGAGTTCACGCAGGATGAGGTCTTCGACCCAGTCGGTGAAGGCCCAACCCGTCGCCGGTCCGGACTCGATACCGACGCACCACGGGGTGTTGCCGTCATCGCGCATCGTTGCGGTGAGTGCCCAGAGCTCGTCGAGCGTCTCTGGTACGGTGTACCCCTTCTCATCGAAGGCTGCAGGGTCGTACCAAACAAGTGACTTGATGTCGGCTTTGTTCGGAACACCGAACTGGACACCGTCCACGTTTCCGAACGAGACGAATGCCTCAGGCCACTGATCGTTGACCGTTGCGGTTACGTTATCTGGCAACGGGAGGATGAACTCCTGCCTTGCGAAGTCGGCGAGCTTGCCCGGCTGCGGGAAGATCGCGATATCGGGTGGGTTACCGCCTGCTGCTTGAGCATTGATCTGGTCAGAGAAGTCGCGTGCACCTGTGTAGGTGATCTCGATCCCCGTCTCTTCAGCGAAGAGGTCGAGAGAGGCCTGGAGCGCCCCTGCTTCTTCGTCACTGCTCTCGGGGCCGAACACGCTCACGGATGTACCCGCCAGGTCGCCCCCGCCTGCCGCGGTGGTCGTTGCCGCTTCTCCGCCCCCGCCTGCCGTTGTCGTTGTGTCCGTGCTGGCCGACGAGCACGCTGCAGCAAGCAGCGCGAAGGCGATCAACAGGACAATGAGTTTCCGGAATCTCTTCATGGAGAGTTCCCTCCTGTGGTCGTGGTTTTGGCGGCAGAGATGCCGCCAACCACCATCGTAGCACCACCCGTTTCGGTCATGGTCCCGTTTCGGCGTGAGTTCCTCTGGAAGCTACGCTGTCGGTTGGGCTGCTGGCGATATCGATCGAAAGGGCGCCATTTCGTGACTCCGAACCCCTATCCGACATTTGTGACCCACCTCGAGTGTGGCCTTCAGGGAGACCGCTACGAGCCGGATCAGGTCCATCGGCTGTCCGATGCTGGGAAGCCGCTTCTCGTGAGGTACGACCTCGACGCCCTGGCGAAGTCTGTGGATCGTGATGCGCTGGCGAGCAGACCAGGTGGGATGTGGCGGTACGGTGAGTTCCTTCCCGTGAGGGATCCTGGCAACATCGTGTCCCTCGGAGAGATAGAGACGCCGCTCGTGCCCCTGCCTACGTTGGCTGCGGCGCTCGGCTCCACGCAGATCCTTGTCAAAGATGAGGGCAGGCTGCCGACCGGTTCGTTCAAAGCCCGCGGTCTCGCCATGGCGGTTTCGATGGCGAAGGAACTCGGTCTCACGTCGCTCGCTATGCCGACGAACGGCAACGCAGGGGCGGCACTTGCGGCTTACGGGACGAGGGCAGGCATGGACACCTACGTGTTCTGCCCGGACAACACGCCGGAGATCAACGTACGCGAGATCGCACTGCAGGGTGCGAAGGTGTGGAAGGTCAACGGACTCATCAACGACTGCGGGAAGATCGTCGGCGCAGGCGTTGGCCCGATGGGGTGGTTCGATGTCTCCACGCTCAAGGAGCCGTATCGGATCGAGGGCAAGAAGACGATGGGCCTCGAACTTGCGGATCAACTCGGTTGGTCCCTGCCAGATGTCATCTTCTACCCGACAGGGGGAGGCACAGGGTTGATCGGGATGTGGAAAGCGTTCAACGAACTGCGCGAGATCGGATGGCTCACGGGCGACCTCCCACGCATGGTCGCGGTCCAGTCGACAGGGTGTGCGCCGATCGTCCGGGCATACGAGCGTGGCGAACGGTTCGCGGAGTCGTGGGAGAACGCTGAGACGATCGCGTCTGGAATCAGGGTGCCCGGAGCCATCGGTGACTTCCTCATCCTCGATGCGGTCCGTGACAGCGGTGGATTCGCCATAGCGGTCCCGGACGAAGCGATCGAGGATGCCCAGACCCGTATCGCACGAACCGAGGGACTCCTGACCAGCCCCGAGGGTGCAGCCACGTTCGCAGGGTACGAAGCTGCCCTCGCGAAGGGTTTCGTATCGGCGGCCGAGCGGGTGGTGTTGTTCAACTGCGGCAACGGCCTCAAGTACCCGATGCCACCCGTAACCGCATCGATCGATCACACCGCACCGATCGACTGGAAAGCCCTGGCGGAGTTCTGACGAATGGCAGATGTCGTCATCAGCGAGTTCATGGACCAGACGGCGGTCGATGGACTGGCACGGGACTTCGAGGTCCTCTACGACCCTTCTCTGGTCGATAGCCCCGAGCGGCTGGGGGTAGCGCTCGGCGATGCCGCGGCGCTCATCGTGCGGAACCGCACGCGCGTTGATGAGCCGTTGCTCCACCGGGCGCCGCGTCTGATGGTCGTGGGTCGGCTCGGCGTGGGGCTCGACAACATCGACCTCGACGCATGCAAGCGGCGCAGCATCCATGTCAGGCCCGCAACGGGCGCGAACGCCGATGCCGTCGCAGAGTACGTGGTCGCCGCCGCCTTCCTGCTGCGCCGTGGCGTGTTCGCTGCGACCAGCACGATCGTAGCCGGAGCATGGCCGCGGACCTCTCTCGTCGGCCACGAGGTCGCCGGCGCAACGATGGGACTCGTCGGGTTCGGGGACATCGCCAGACGTGTCGCCTGGCGGTCTCTGGCGCTCGGCATGGAAGTACTCGCGTACGATCCCTACATCGACGATGTAGCCGACACGCAGGAACTTGCCGTGATGGTGCCCCTCGATGATCTACTCTCGCGGGCGGATGTGGTCAGCGTGCATGTCCCGCTCACCGAGTCCACGACCGCACTGATAGCGAGAGATGCCTTCGCGAGGATGAAGGGTGACGCCGTTCTCATCAACACATCGCGTGGAGGCGTCGTCGACGAGAGATCTCTCGTCGATGCGTTGCGTACACGGGAGATCGCCGGTGCAGCGCTCGATGTGTTCGCAACCGAACCGGTCACCGAGCAGTCAGGTGCGATGTTCGCTGGAGTCCCCGGGTTGGTCCTGACACCCCACATCGCGGGTGTGACGAAGGAGTCCAATGCACGGGTGAGCGAGATGGTCGCTCTCGCGGTCCGTGACGCGCTCTCAGGAGAGGCACCGGCATGACGGCGACGGTCGCCTGTATCGGGATCGCGGTGCACGATCTGGTGTACAACCTCGAAGGCGAACCCGTGGCCGGTTCGAAGAACTTTGCAACGTCGATGGTCACCACCGCGGGCGGGCCTGTGGTGAACGCAGCCAGAGCGGTGGTCGGTCTCGGGGGGTCTGCGCTCGTCGCTGTTCGGGTCGGGTCCGACCCCGCGGGCGATGCGGTCCTCGAGGGTCTCGAGGCCGGTGGTGTGTGTACCGACTACGTTGAGCGCATCGGTGGCGTAGCGACCCCCGTGTCGTCCGTGATGATCCACGGCGACGGAGAGCGAACGATCGTGAACTTCACCGACGACGCGGTGGTCGATACGGCCGGCCGGTCTGTGGACGCAGCGGTCGATGCTGCAGACGTCGTCCTCACCGACGTTCGATGGATCGCCGGTGCAGGGAGGGCCGTCGCGAGGGCTCGCACGACTGGCAAACCGGTGGTGGTCGACTTCGACCTGACGAGTACCGAGGGCGGACGGGACCTCATCGGTCAGGCGACGCATGTCGTGTTCTCCAGCGATGCCCTCACTGCCATCGATCCCGCCCGTGCGCTGCACGATGTCTTGATCGGTATGGCGGGGACCTGCGATGCGGTCGTTGGTGTGACGCTGGGGACAGCAGGGTCGTTGTGGGTTGTCGAGGGCGGCACCGTTGAAGTGCCGGCGTTGGAGGTTCCGGTCGTGAGCACGCTCGGTGCCGGAGACGTGTTCCACGGCGCGTTCGCCCTCGCCATCGCAGAAGGCAGGCCGATCCTCGACGCCGCCCGGTTCGCGACGGCAGCGGCCGGCGTCTGGTGCACGATCGAACCAGGGTCCGGTGTGGGCTTGATGCGCGAAGATGTCGACAGGATGGAGGTGACAGGTTGGTTGCATTGACACCGGGGAAGGCTTGGGGATTGCGCAGGCTCACCGATGACGCAGGCAGGTTCAAGATGCTTGCCGTCGACCAGAGGCCCCCGATCAAACATCTTGTTTCGTCGGCGCGAGGCGAGACCGAGGCGCGAGCGGACGATGTGCGCATGGTGAAACGGTTGCTCGTTGATGAACTGTCCAGCCACGCGTCCGCCGTGCTCCTCGACCCGCACTACGCGTACCCGGCTGCGATCGATGCCGTTCCGGCACACAGGGGACTCCTCCTCACGCTTGAGGACTCGAACTTCGTCGAAACCGACAGAGGTCGCCTGTCGCGCAGCATCGACGATTGGAGCGTCGACAAGATCCGTCGCATCGGTGCCGACGCCGTGAAGGTGCTCGCCTGGTACAGGCCGGACGCTGCCCCGACCGTGATCGAGCATCAGAAGGCGTACGTGGCGTCGATCGGAGAACAGTGTCGACGGTACGACATCCCGTTCCTGTTCGAGTTACTCGTCTACTCGTACCCCGGCGAGGACGATCACACGACCGGCTACGTCGAGCACGCCCACAAGCGGGCCGAGCACGTGATCGAGAGTGTCGAGACGTTCGCCGACCCGATCTACGGTGTTGACGTGTTCAAGCTCGAGAGTCCACTCCCTGCGGATTCGGTTCCCGATCCCGACGGTGATGACCAGGGAGCGGTGTCGGTCGCCCAGGAGATGTTCGATGCGCTCGGTGAAGCGTCTCCGGTGCCGTGGGTGATGCTCTCGGCCGGTGCGACCAAGGACGCGTTCAGGCGGATACTCGAGTATGCGTTTCGCGCAGGCGCAAGCGGGTTCCTCGCAGGCAGGGCCATATGGTGGGACGAGCTTGCGGCGTTCCCCGACATCGATGCGTGCAGGGAAGCGCTCGTATCGTCGTCCGTACGGTATCTCGAGACCATCGGCAGGCTCACCGACGAGATGGCCGTTCCCTACGCAGCGCCGGGTGTCGGCCCCCGAGATATTGCGTTCCGTCATGGATATCGGAGCATCGTCTCATGATGATCGGTGTGATCGCCCTTGCCCGCCCGACGTTCGACGTTGAGTACGCATCCGAGACGGCTCGTATCGCCGTCGAGAACCTCGAAGCCGGCGGTCACGACGTCGTCGGCGGTCCCGGTCTGCGCATGGACAACCAGAGTGTCGAAGCAGCCCTCGCCGACATCGAACACGCAGCGGTCGAAGCGCTCGTCGTACTCCAGGCGACCTTCACCGATTCTTCGCTGCCCGTTGCTGCGACACGGTTCGGGACGGCTCCAGCCGTCCTGTGGGGCTTCCCTGAGGAGCGGACAGGCGGGCGATTGCGGCTCAACTCGTTCTGCGGCATCAACCTCGCCGGGTACACGCTCACACGGATCGCCAGACCGTACCGCTGGCTCTACATGGAGGCCGACGACCCGTTGGCGGCAGACGAGATCGCGGTGCTCACCCATGAGGGTTACAGGCAGGCCCACACCGGGGATGTGCCGGATCTCGCATCGTCTGGCGAACTCGCCGTGTCCACAGCGCGCCGGGTCAGGGCACGGCTCGACACCACCGTCATCGGCCTCGTCGGCCAACGGCCAGACGGCTTCGAACCCTGTGGATACGAACCGGGGCCGCTGCGTGCAACCCTCGGCGTGCGCGTACAGGAGGTCCCCCTGCCTGCACTCTTCACGAAAGCGAGCGAAGCTTCGGCAGCTGAGGTCGGCGCGGCGAGAGGCCGAGCCGCAGCGTTCCTCGCCGGGATCGACCTCGTGGACCAGGACGAGCTCGACCAGAGCATGCGTCTCAACGCCGGACTCGTCTCGCTCATCGAGGACAACGGGTGGGATGGCGTAGCGACACGGTGCTGGCCCGAGACGTTCACCGATTTCGGCGGTGCTGCATGCACACCGATGGCCCTGCTTGGGAACGACGGCACTCCGGGTTCGTGTGAGGCCGATGTCTACGGCAATATCACGGCTCTCGTGCTTCAATGGTTCGGAGGGTCTCCGGCGTTCGTTGCCGACCTCGTGCATCTCGACCATCACACGAACACCGGCGTCTTCTGGCACTGCGGCCTGGCTCCGTTCGAGATGGCAGACCCCGAAACCGTCCCGATAGCGACGGTGCACTCGAACCGGCACAAGCCGCTTCTGAGCGAGTTCCCACTCAAGCCCGGGCGAGTTACGCTGGCGCGGTTCAGCCAATCGCGAGGCATGCTTCGGCTCGTCATCGGCACTGCCGAGATGGTCCGCGCGCCGTTGGCGTTCAGCGGTACCGCAGGTGTCGCAAGGTTCGACTCTCCTGTGGCAACAGTCGTCGACACGGTCCTCGGCCAGGGCCTCGAGCACCACTTCGGTCTCGTGTACGCCGACGTCACGGCGGAACTTCGGGCGCTTGCCGGCCTCCTCGACATCCCCGTGGTCGAGCTGTGACGCCGGCCACCGTGCGCGGGATCGTTCGCTACGGTGTCATCGGTACGGGCATGATGGGCGTCGAACACATCGAGAACATCAAAGCTCTCCGCGGCGCCGTGGTCACTGCGATCTCGGACCCGGACCCATCATCACGATCGCACGGCAAGACGGCAGCAGGCATCGACGAAGGTGCCGTCTTCATCGACCATCGGGATCTCCTCGCCTCGGGTCTGGTCGACGCCGTCGTCCTCGCCTCGCCGAACTACACGCACGCAGCGATCCTCGACGACATCATCGAAACGGGCGTTCATTTCCTTGCTGAGAAGCCACTGTGCACGACGGTGGAGGACGCCGTTGCGATCGTCGAACACGCCCGAGGCTACGACGCGGTCGGCTGGATGGGCCTCGAGTATCGCTACAAGCCCCCGATCTCCAGACTCATCGATGACGTGCGCTCCGGCATCGTAGGTGACGTCACGATGGTCGCGATCCGTGAGCACCGGTTTCCGTTCCTGCCCAAGGTCGGGGACTGGAACAGGTTCAACCGCAACACCGGCGGGACACTGGTCGAGAAGTGCTGCCACTTCTTCGACCTGATGAACGTCATCACCGGGTCGGACCCGGTGCGGGTCTACGCATCTGGCGGCCAGGACGTCAACCACCTCGGCGAACGCTACGACGGCGAGACCCCCGACATCCTCGACAATGCCTTCGTGATCGTCGACTACGCCAGCGGTGCCAGGGCGATGCTCGACCTGTGCATGTTCGCGGAAGGGTCGAAGAACGAGCAGGAGATCTCCGTCGTTGGGCACACGGCCAAGGTCGAGGCGTTCGTGCCTGAGAACCTGGTGCGCTGCTCGTACCGTGACGCCAGACCGCCCACCGAGGAGATCGTCACGGACGAACGGATCGCGTACCCTGGTCTTCATGAAGGTGCTTCCTATCTCGAACACGTCGACTTCCTCGACGCCATCCGCACAGGCAAACCCCCGAAGGTCACGCTGGAAGACGGGTTGCTTTCGGTAGCGGTCGGGGTCGCCGCCCACCGGTCGATCGAAGAGGGTCGGCCTGTGGACATGACCGAGGTTCTCGGGTAGCGTCGACCCTATGAGGCGCATGCTGATCCTTGCGGCCGGCCTTGTTCTGCTGGCCACGGCGTGTACTCCTTCCTCTGGCGGGTCGACCACCACGACAGCCTCCCGGCCGACGACCACCTCGACGATGGCCCCTTCTTCAACGACCACGGTTCCTGTGACAACCACCACCGAGGCCCCGGACGGCTTCGGTGGAGAGGTGACGATCGGTATCGACTTTCCGATCGAGACGCTGAACCCGTTCGCAGAGAACGCGTTCGACGCACGGCTTGCGGGCAACCTCGTCTGGGCGACGGTCTACGACATCGACCCCGAGACGTGGGACCGTGTCCCCGACGTCGTGGAGGCGATGCCATCGAAGTCGGGTGAGATCACCGTCAACGACGACGGCACGATGTGGGTCACCTACAGGATCGTCAACCAGGCGACGTGGAGCGACGGGGAACCGATCACCGGCTTTGATCTCGCCTTCACCGCGGCCACGATGCGTGACATGGCCCTTGCGGGGGAGGGGAACGTCGACCCGGTGATGGCGACCGTCATCGGGACGGAGGGCGATGGCAAGTCGGCAACGATCGTGTTCTCCGAGCCGACACTCGCCTTCGAGGATGCTCTGTGGATCATCCTCCCATCTCAGGCTCTCGAGGGTGTCGACCTCGTCGACGATACCGACGGAACGGACTGGCCATCCGGTGGCCCCTTCGTCCTCGAAGCCTTCGACGACTTCGGCGAGATGCGCTTCGTGCGCAACGACGAGTACTGGAAGTCGGACGACGGCAGGGAACTGCCATATCTCGATGCGGTGACGATCGTCGCAACGACTGAACAGGGGATCGCAGGTGGCGAGCCGACCAGTCCCATTCCGGCCTTTCTGGCAGGAGTGGTCGACGTTGCCTCCGTGCCGCCCGCCCCTGTCTACTTCGATCAGGTCGAGAGCGCGGTGGCCAGGGGTGCCGAGTTCCACTACGTCCCGACGCCCGTGATCGAGCATCTCACGTTCAACTTCTCGAACACGCGCCTCAAGACGAACCCCGACTCGGCGAACGACTTCCTGGACTTTCGCGGGGCCCTCGCCGCTTCGATCGATCGGCGCCAGATACTCGACGAGACAGGGGTCCCCTGGTTTCCCGAGACACCGGGGATGCTGATACCGGTGGGTGAGTCAGCATGGCCCGTATACGAGATTGGGATCACCCAGATCCCCGAACTCTCCAACGGTGCCGTGGCGGTCCTGTCGACGACAGGCAACGCCGACGAACGGCCGAAGATCGCCGATGCCCTCGAACCGGCGTTCACGGCGGCCGGGGTTCCGTACACGGTCGACCTGCAGGATTCACAGAAGTTCTTCCAGACCACAATGGTCGACGGGACCTACGACGTGGGTATGTGGGCGTGGGTCTCCGACGGCGGCTACGCCAGCCAGTTACGCCTGATAGAGATGTTCGACCCACGGGTTTCTCCCCCCGATGGCAACTTTGGGAACTGGGGTTCAGGCGGCACCGCCAACGATGCCACAGCCAGGTTCTCCGAGATCGTCGACGAGGCACGCTCGATGGTCGACCCGGTCGAGTTCTTTGACCTCATGCGCGAGGCGGAATCCATCCTCGCTACCGAACTCCCCCTGATCCCTCTGTTCTCCCGCGGATCTGCCCTCGCTGTCTGGCCCGACGCCGTCACCGGAGTCACCCATAGCGGCAGCGCATCCACCTTCACCTGGAATATCGAATCCTGGCAACGCCCCGGCGAGTAGGCGCTCCGAACCCAGGGTTCGCGGCGTCCTATATGGCGCTGCCAGCCCGCGGAATGGGTGAAGTCGGCGCGGTGGGAGTGAGTGGCGGCGTCCTGATATCCTTGCGCGTATCTGGAGAGGTGGCCGAGCGGCCGAAGGCGCTCGCCTGCTAAGCGAGTAGGGGGCTTAAACCCCCTCGAGGGTTCAAATCCCTCCCTCTCCGCCGCACCAGGAGCCCCCGCCGTACTCGGCGGGGGCTCCTGCGCGTTTCCACGATCGTTCTATGGGCTGGAGACGTCCTATGCGGTGTCTGTGATCCTGGGTACCGAAAAACAACATAGATTGTTGAAATATGAGTCGAGTCGTATTAGGTTATATGTAGTGGAAGTGAACAGATAGATGTTCAGGAAGTAGCGACCTGGACCGAAAGGAGAAACCGATATGGCACGATTCATCGATCCGTTCCAGGAGATGGACCGCATGCTGTCCGCAGCCGCGGAGAGGGCACGCGCCGGAGTGATGCCGCTCGACGCGTTCGAGAAGGATGGCGTCTACACATTGCGTTTCGATCTGCCCGGTGTAGACCCCGACAAGATCGACGTGACGATCGAGGACAAGGTCCTCACCGTGAAGGCCGAGAGGATCTTCGAGGACACCGTCGGAGCGAACTGGATGCTGCGTGAACGCCCCACGGGCATCCACAGCCGCCAGGTGCGCCTTGGTGACAGCCTGGATGCAGGCAAAGTCGACGCAGCCTATGTGGAAGGCGTACTGACGGTGACCCTGCCCGTGCGTGAAGAGGCGATGCCTCGCAAGGTCGAGGTGACCTCGCACAAGCGGGAAGCTATCGAGGCTGGCGCTTCGTAACTCCCGGGTTCACGGCACGACAGGTAGGAAGGGGCGCTGGTGCATCCAGCGCCCCTTCTCGACGTGTGGATGGGTTCAGGCCACCTTCCGTTCCGTGGGCTGGGGTACGCGTATACACGCGTGTGAACCCTGGGTTCAGGTGTTATGCAGCGGACCACTCGTGGACGAGGCGGGCGAGGGATGGGAGGGGGATGCACCCCGAGCCGAGGACGACGTCGTGGAAGCCCTTGATGTCGAACCGGTCTCCCATCGAAGCTTCGGCTTCGGCACGGATCCGCTGGATCTCGATACGGCCGATCATGTAGGACACCGCCTGGCCTGGGAACGACAGATAGCGGTCGATCTCCTCTGTGATGGAGTGCAGCGTCATCGGTGAGTTCTCAGCAACGTATTCGATCGCCTGCTGGCGGCTCCACCCGAGGGCATGCATTCCGGTGTCGACGACGAGACGGCAGGCTCGCATGGAATCGGCCTGGAGCATTCCGACCCGGTCGAGTTCGGACGAGTAGAGACCCATCTCATCGGCAAGGCGCTCCGTGTACAGGCCCCAGCCCTCGCCGTAGGCGGAGATGAAACCGTTGCGGCGGAACGCTGGGATCGAGTCGCCGAGTTCCTGGGCGATCGCGATCTGGAGATGATGGCCGGGGATCCCCTCGTGGAACGCCGTCGCCTGGATCTCGAACGTACCCCACGATGTCGGGTCCGTCGTGTTCATGAAGAACGTGCCCTCACGCGACCCATCCTCAGCTGGCGGGAAGTAGAACGCCACCGCTCCGTGCTGGGTCTCCTGGACGAAACAGTCCGATTTCGGGAGTCTGCCGAACCAGTTGCCCATGGCGGCCTTGGCGGCAGCGAACGCCTCCTCGGACTGCGCTACGACATCGGCGCCGGTGGTGTGGTGGAGTTTCGGGTCGTCTCGCAGTGCGGTGAAGATCTCGGTGAGGTCTGTCGTTCCCAGGATCGGACCCGCGATCTCGCGGTACTCGTCGGCGAGACGGGCGATCTGTTCGAGGCCGACATCGTGTACTTCCTGCGCCGTCATGCCGAGGGTCGTATACCGCTCGACGAGCCGTGCGTAGAGTTCGTCTCCATCGGAGAGTGCCCACAACCCAGCACGCTCATTGGGCCTGGCGACGGGACCGACCTCATCTCTGATGACATCGCGGTAGCGGCCGAACGCCGGGCGGATCTGATCCGAGACGATGGCGCCCGCTCGCTCCTTCCACGCAATGATGTCGTCGTCGGAAAAGTCGGCAGGCATCTGGGCCCGGAGGAAGGCGTCATCTGCGACCGGCGAGGCCAGCATCGCGTCGATCTGGGCGACTGTGGCGTCGACGGCAAAATGGGCGTTCACCCTGCCCGCAGCGATGCCCTCGCGGAGTCGCTCCGCCTGCTGGTCGATCATCGTGGCGACGGCGGCGTACTTGGCGAGCATCTTCTCTGCGTGCTCCGGCGTCTCGACGGACATCTGCGGGATCGCCACCTGGAGCATGACGTGTGTGCCGAAGATCGGGTCGATCCCGAACTCGGCCTGTCGCATCTCGTCGATCCCAGCTGTGGTCTCGCACTCGTAGATCAACGTCTCGCGTGTCACCTGATCGTCAGACGACAGTGTCGCGGGGTCGAACGCTCTCGCCTTGGCGGCGAAGTCCCGCAGGCGTGCGATCCTGGCATCCTCGCCGGTGCGGCTTGCGTCCTCGACGCGGTCCATGAACCGGTAGTCGCCGAGCATGTGGGCGTAGCTCGGCTGGGTCTCCATCATGTAGTCCCAGTAGTCGTCGGCGAGTTGGCGCAGTGCTTCATTCACGGTTTCTCCCGGTCGTGTGCGTCCCTGTATCGTACGTGAGACAGGGGTCGTCTCCGGCATCGATGGGCCTCGCAATCGGATGCGAGTGACGGTTTCGCCGTACTACCCTTGCCTCCCAGGGCGCCACGCGGCGTCCTCCATCTAGCGCCCGTAGCTCAATTTGGATAGAGCGTCTGATTACGGATCAGAAGGTTGGGGGTTCGAGTCCCTCCGGGCGTGCTGTGAAGGTCCTTGCACGGCAGGGGCTGTTGCCTGACAGAGCTTCCTCGACCGTCTGACGTATGGGAGCCATTCGATCGCGGCGAGGTCACAGTTGCTCGATGAAGGCTTCCACGGTGAGATCCGCCTGTCGCAGAATCGAGCGTAACGTGCCTCGCGCCAACTCGCGATGCATTGGGATGATCACGGTCTTCCCTGCGGAGTCCCGCATCTTCAGGTGGCTGCCGCGTTGGCTTACCTCGGCGAATCCAACCTTGGCCAGTGCTCGCACGACGGCGCTGCCTGACACGACAGGAAGCTTGGGACTCACACTGGGATGTCAACCGGCGCGATGATCGGTGTCTCGATGTGATTGGGGATGGGCTGATCATCGAAGTAGAGCACGAGGGCCTCGCGAAGATTGCGAAGGGCCTCCTCCATAGTCTCGCCCTGGCTCGTCACTTCGATCTCCAGACAGCG